>CAIYCZ010000001.1 GCA_903924805.1 uncultured delta proteobacterium
ACCTGAACATAAATTTATTTTTTATGGAATGATTTTCAATTATCCATGAGGAAGGGAATACCATGAAACAAATTGCAAAATTAGTTATTGTCCTTTGTGCTGCACTTTTTTTGACTGGCATTAAAGGTTGTATATTCGTCACTGTCTCGCCGGCAACGGTAACGCTTGCGCTCGGTCAATCCCGGCAGTTTTCTGCCGTTTTAAAAGGCACTGATAACACCGCTGTCGTCTGGATGGTTAACGAGGGCGCTGCCTGGGGCACTATTACATCCCAGGGTTTATATACCGCACCGGCAAAACTTCCCTCGCCTGCGATTGCCACCGTCCGAGCTGTCAGCTCAGCTAACCCCACTTTTTCCGGCACAGCCCTAGTGACCCTCACCCAGGGCGGAGGCGGGCAACTGACCGTCACCATCGCGCCGGCAACAGCAACGCTTGCGCTCAGTCAGTCCCAGCAGTTCATTGCCACGGTTACCGGCACCCAGAATACCGCTGTTCTCTGGAGCGTGGATGGCGGCAGCGCGTATGGAACCATCACTTCCCAGGGCTTATACACCGCGCCGGCAACACTTCCCTCCCCTGCATCTGCCACGGTCCGTGCTGTCAGCGCAATTGATTCCACTGCCTTCGCGACAGCGCTGGTGACGCTTACCGCTCAGGGCGGAGCAGTGACTGTCACCGTTTCCCCGTCTACGGCAACGCTCGCGCTCGGGGCAACCCAGCAGTTCACTGCCACCGTGACCGGCACCCAGAACACTGCTGTTCTCTGGAGCGTGGATGGCGGCAGCGCGTATGGCACCATCACTTCCCAGGGCTTATATACCGCACCGGCAACGCTTCCTTCTCCTGCATCTGCCACGCTTCGCGCTGTCAGCGCGGCTGATTCCACTGCCTCCGGCACAGCCCTGGTAACATTCACTCAGGCCGGTGGTGTGACCGTTACCATTTCTCCGGCAACAGCAACGCTTGCACTCGGGCAAACCCAGCAGTTCATTGCCATTGTTACCGGCACCCAGAACACTGCCGTCACCTGGAGCGTGGATGGAGGCAGCGCTTACGGCTCCATCTCTTCCGGGGGTTTATATACCGCGCCTGCTTCCCTTCCCTCACCTGCGGCTGCCACCGTGCGTGCCACGAGCGCTGCTGATTCCAGCGCCTCTGCCACAGCTCTGATCACACTCACGCAGAGTGGCAGTCAGGTAACCGTCACCATTTCCCCGGCCTCGGCAACGATTGCGCTCGGTCAATCCCTGCAGTTCACCGCCACCGTTACCGGCACCCAGAATACTGCCGTCACCTGGGGCGTGGATGGAGGCACTTCTTATGGCACCATTACCTCCCAGGGACTGTACACCGCACCAGCAACACTTCCCTCCCCTGCATCTGCCACGGTACGCGCCGTCAGCGCGGCTTCGCCCACTGCCTTTGGCACGGCCCAGGTAACGCTCAGCGAAGAAGGTGAAGATAGTTTTTCAATTGATGCTTTTGCTTACAAGGATCCCAGACCTGCCACCTATCAGCCTCTCTCGCAAAAAACTCTCAACCTCGTCAAGTCCGAAGAGCTGCTGCTGCTTATGCCTGATTCGTCACGGAAAATAAGCGGCTGGGTGCTTGATGATAAACCAGGGGAGTATAAGGAACTGGGGACTATCGGCGATGGTTCTGCTCCCTTCAACAAAAAAAATGAAACCATCTGGGACACGGTATCTGCTGACTTTAACAATGACGGCAAGGATGAGGCAGCCGTTGTCAGCATCTTCACCAACAGCACCTCAGGCTCCGGGTATATCTGGTATTATAACGATATCAGGGTGCAGGTGATTGACCATACCGGCAGCTCGTTTGCCGTTTCATCCGAATTTACCATCAGCGCCGGAACCAAATGTTATCTCAACGCGCATATCACCTCCGGAGACATAGACGGCGACGGCAAACCTGAATTCATCATCTCCGCTACGAAAGGAACAAATCAGGACAATACATATAAAAATGCTGAGACCTGCCACGTGTTTGTCTATGACGATGCTGCGGCCGGGCTTACCCTGCTCAAGGAAATTAAATTTGAGGGGGCTGATGTCCGGGTTGCAGCAGGGGATATTGACGGCGACGGGCGTGATGAAATCATTGTCTGCGGCTGGGTTCGCGATTACTACAATTCTGCCAATTACACGTTCAAGTTTGATGCCTGGGCGTATGACGACGCGGCTGCCGGATACGCAGAGCTCAAGCACTGGGGGAAAGAATCAATATTTTACGGAACAAATACATCCGGCATAGAAGTTCTCACCGGAGACACTGACGGAGATAATCTTGATGAAATTATTTTTATCGGCAATGACGGACTCAATGTGGCCATCTATGACGATGCCACCGCAGGTTTTAAAAGCCTGCAATCATCTGGCATTCAGACCTATTCCGGTTCTTCGCTTGTGCAGGACGATCATTACAACAGCCTTTCCACCCTGGATGCCGCCATTGGTGATTTCAACGGCGACGGCCTGGCAGAACTGGTCATTCTCAAAAAGCTTGAATCTTCCAGCGGCATGTACGGACAGAAATCTTATACATGGAACCTGTACCACTTCGTATTCAATAAAGACCGCACCAAATACGCTAGTGAAAAGACCACCATTGAAGTGGCTTCATCATCATCACCATTCAATACCAGCGACTCTGCTGCTGCCCTTGCCATAGCCGATGATAATCGTGACAACAAGGATGAGGCAATTGTGAGTTATTATACATCCAATACCCTTTACCGCTACCGCTTTGCTGCTAATTTTTCCAGCAATTATTACCGGTTTGAAAAGACCGACACGTATCAGAAGGCGCTGACCCTGTCCACAATCAGGAAGCCCTTTACCCTGGGCGGCGATTTTGACGCCGACAACATGCGCGTGCAGAACACCGGCGAGCACTGGCTGTCGCTCCCCGACCCGATGCTCATTGTTGCCATGGCTGCGCCTCCTGCACAGGACGGTATCAGCCAGAACTACGGCCAGACCCAGACAGCCTATGGCACGGCGGTGAGCTCAGGGACGAGCGAAACCCACGAAGTGGGCATAACCGCGGGCGTCACCCTCTCATTTGAAGCCGGCGACCCGTTTGGAATCATCGAGGCAAGCGCGAGCGTCAAGCTGGAAACCGAGTTTACCAAAACCAAGACCACATCGGAGATGGTCACCTACGGCACCAGCATGGAAGGGTCATACCCCGATGACTACGTTATTTTTCAGGGCACCCTTTACAACTGCTATGAGTACCTGATTCTCGCCCACCCCCAGGCAGAACTCATTGGAACCCACATGACCATAGACGTGCCGGTAAAGACCAAGGTGTTTAAATGGACGGTTGATTATTTCAACAAAAACAATGGCTCCGCGCGCGACATCGGGGAGGAAACGTTTACGCACACATCCGGCAAGGTGAGCACCTATCCATCACTTGAGCAGAAAAATGAAATCATGACAAAGTATACGGGATGGCAGTCTGACTCGATGACGGTGGGACAGGGAAGCGGACAGAACGTAACCTATATCAACCTGGCAGAAGAGAAGACAACCGGTGAATCCCTGAGCATAGGGGTGGATGTTTCATCGGGAATCAAAGTGGCGGGCGTGGGCATGGAGTTCAGCGTCGGGTACAAGAATACCAACATCTATGAAATTACCATTGGCAAGGAAACAAGCTATGAGGGCACAGTGGGGGATATCTCAAATCCCACTGACTATACCAAATACAATTAGTCCTTCTGGCTGTTCATCTATAACTTCACCCGTGATGACAACATGTGATATCAGGTTATCAACTACTTGGTGGAGGACCTGGGGACAGGTTACCCTTCGCCACTTTCTGCAGACCAGGAAGGCGAGGTATCTGAATAAATAATTAACAATTAGAAAATTACGTGATATTAAAGGCAGAGGCTGCATAGCTTCTGCCTTTGTTTTTAAGATGAACCTTAGTGGTATGAAGAATTAAAAATCTACAGCAGGGAGCTACTATGGATTTTTCCGTTTTTGATGGCATGGACTCATCGCAGATCAAACAGTACCTCGAATTTCTTCTCTGGCACTACCGGGTGGTTGATTCATTCTGGTTCATTTATGTAAATGAACTGTTTGACCAGCCCACCGCAGAATGCCTCAATGAAAAGGTATGGGCGCGGGCCGGCGGTATGGCAGCAAAGGATTTAGTAAAGCGCTTTAACCTTCAGGAAGCAGGCTTAAAGGGATTTGTCAAAGCATTGCGGCTGTATCCGTGGGCAATAATTGTGGGCTATGCCATCGAGGAAAAACAGGATGAGGTTATAATAACCGTACCCAGTTGTCCCACCCAGGTTGCGCGGCTGAAGCGCGGACTGGATGAGTATGTATGCAAGGAAATGCACCGGGGAGAGTTTGAGAACTTTGCGCGGGAGGTTGATCCGGGCATAAAAGTCGAGTGTGTTTTTGCCCCCCCTGACCCGCACCCGAAAGAATGTTTCTGTAAATGGCGGTTTAGGGTTAGTAAACCGTGACTCGTGACCAGTGTCCCGGAGAAATGGTTATGAAAGTCAAAGATTATAAAGACCTCAAAGTTTGGCAAAAGGGTATTGAAATAGTGGATAAGATATATTCACTAACTGATAATTTTCCAAAGGAGGAATTATATGGATTGACCAATCAGATGAGAAGGTCAGCCATATCGATTCCCTCTAACATTTCCGAAGGGTTTGTCAGGAATCATTCAAAAGAGTACATACAGTTTCTGTACATATCATTAGGGTCATGCGCAGAATTAGATACGCAGCTCGTCATTGCACAAAAAAGAAATTATGTAGGACAAGATAAGTTTAACGAATTAACTGAAGACATAAATTACGAAACGCGTATGCTGGTGAGCATGATCAACGCCGTGAAGCGTAACACCTGAACGTAGCTCGTGCCGCGGGTCACGAGTCACGGGACACGGGTCACGGGACACGGGACACGGGACACGGGTCACGAGTCACGGGTCACTTATTAAGAGGTTTG
>CAIYCZ010000002.1 GCA_903924805.1 uncultured delta proteobacterium
TGCAGATAAGCCGGTCTCAATACCCGCTTCGGTGCTTAATAAAATAGAAACAGTAGTATCAGATATAGAGGGGGCGGCTGCAGAAGATATGAAAGTAAAGATACATGCGGTGCAGGTGATTCTCAGAGAAGACGGGCTTCTAAAAATTCTCAAAGGCAGATAATCTTCGTATCCCGGTCCTCATCGGGAGATAAAAGACCAGGGCGTTAATCACCACTACTGCTGCACCTGAAGCAATAATTTGAATCCACTGGACTGCTGTCAAAGAAGCACCTCTGAAACGGCTCATCAGCACGGTGTATACCGGCCCTGCTTCAAGCACCACGATAACCCCTATAAACAGCACCGCCAGAATCATGTACATGAGCCCGCCGAACCCCGTTGGTATCTGGGCTTTGTTTTCAACATCAAACCGCGGATATACTGCCCCGCATCCGATGCTCAGGCTGGTTATGCCAAACGTCATCAGAGCTATGGTTATTGAGGAAACAATCAGCATAAAGCCGTCCACCCTGAGCAGATAGTTGGAGCATAGTATCAGGCTTTCGGCCAGCATCAGCAGAAAGGTAAAATTCATCCAGAATTTGCACCATATAAAACTTCTCAGCTGCATGGGTGATGATTTTATTATCCAGAACGACTCACCTTCAATGCTGATAGCCGGAAAGGCAAACCGGACTGCCACTGCAGCCAGCGTGAATCCGGCAAGGCCCAGATTAAGAAACGCAATTATATTTTGCAGATAAATAGTGGGAAAGGGGCTTTTTTCCATCGGCAGGACACTGAAGTTATACAGGTAGATGACAATTATTGCGGAAAGGATAAACAGCTGAGACCACTGGCCGGAATCCCTGAAGAAACAATATATGTCCTTAGTAATGAGCGCCCTGGTGGCCGGCGCAAGCCGGGACAGCAGCCGTTTCACAATGAAGGTAAATAGCCTGTTCTTTGTCAGCCGGGCAGACGTGGACTCCTGGGATTTTGACCATGCAGCAAAATAAATCTTTTTAAATACGGCAGTTTCAATAATCATGACAGCCAGAGCGGTGCTCCACAGGAGAAGAAAATTGAACAGAAAATCATTACCCCCGGGCATGAGAAATGATGCTATCGTATCTGTTGCCCACTGGCTTGGCAGAAATGGTGAGGTTGGCGCCTGTAGTGCTGAAAAATAGTCAATAACCGTGCGGAAGGATTCCGGGTCAACCAGTTTTTCCGGCTGCAAAAACCTGAACAGGCAATAGAGACCGATGCCCACAAACAGGAACAGCAAAACCATAACGTCCCTTACGCGCCGTGCCGGGAACGCAAGCGTAAGTCCTATTGCTATGCATATGCCTATGGCGCCACAGATAATGATAAACGGGACCATCGTAGTAATAAGGACGCCATAGTACGGGAGCGCCTGTTTATATGCGATGCCGTAGGACAGGAAGACCGGCAGACTGAACAGCACCACCATCCAGGAGCTGTTGATAATGGTTTCAAAAAACTTTGCCAGATAGAGGTCCTGGAGCTGCAGCGGAGAAGATATAATAAGCTGAAGCTCTTCAGACATGAAAAATGATGAAAGGGCGGTTATGATATTGCTGAAAATAAGGATGGAAAAAAAGGTGAGAAACACCATCGAAAGCAGTTTTGCCGCAAGTATATCACCAAATCCCTCAATCCCCTTCAGGTACACAAGCACCCGGTAAAAGACGGCAAAAATCCCTGACCAGAACAGAAGTCCGAGCACTACAGCAATGGCAAGCTTTGTGAGAGCACTGCGGTTTCTCAATCTGACCCTGTTTCTTAACCCGGCAATCTTCGGATATACAAGACACAGAACATGATACATTTAAAACCTCAGCGCTTCTATTACCTCAGTCATCTCCTCTTCACCGGTCAGCTTAAAAAATATTGATTCCAGCTTTTTGCCTTCCGTGCCGGAAGACTCCCGCAACTCCTTCATGGTACCGACTGCAATCAATTTCCCCTCCTGAATGATACCGATCCGGTCACACATCTCTTCAGCAATTTCAAGTGTGTGGGTGGACATGAAAATGGTCACCCCGCTCCGGCACAGGCCTTTGAAAATTCTTTTCACCAGCTTGGCACCGGCCGGGTCAAGCCCGACCATCGGTTCATCAACGATGATGACCCGTGGCCTGTGGATAAGGGCTGATGCCATAACCAGCCGCTGTTTCATGCCGTGGGAAAATCCTTCAACCAGTTCATCACCCCATGATTCCAGATTAAACAGGTCAAGGAACTGCCTGATGCGCTCTTCAGTCTGGTCGGGCGGCAGGCTGTACAATCCGCCAATAAACCGGAGGAATTCCCTGCCGGTCAGTTTTCCGTAGATAAACGGCCGGTCCGGAATAAAGCCCGTTATCCTTTTAGCTTCTACCGGGTGCTGTGAAAGGTCCCATTGATCAATAACGATGCTGCCGGAGGTGGGTTTTAAAAGACCGGCTATCATTCGTATCGTGGTAGTCTTGCCGGCACCGTTTGGCCCTAAGAAGCCGAATATTTCGCCGCTGAAGACTTCCAGAGATACATCGTTTACCGCGACCAGTGAATTATACTGTTTGCTGAGATGAATAAGTCTGATCATGAACACTCCAGAACTTCTATAGAGAGCTTTCCGACAATGCGTACCAGTTCAAGCTGCCTGTCAATCTCGCCTTCCACAAATTTTATGTGCGTAACATCAGCCGGAAACTGGTTCAGCGCCGGATCCACGGTAACCCATGCATTCAGATACACCTCGACCCATGCGTGATAATAAAACTTCCCGTTGACATATACAATACCGGCACAGGTCTTTGCCGGTATTCCCGCTGCTCTGCACAGTGCAGCAAAAAGCACCGCATGCTCATTGCAGTCACCCCGCATGGTACGCAGCACTTCAACGGCGCTGGGGATGCTGAAGGTCGGTATCTTCTCGATATGTACATACACCCACTCAAGAAGCTTTTTAACAATTTTTTGAGCGTCCCGCTCATTTCCGATTATTGTTTTCATCTGGCCGGTCACGCCAATGCTGTCGCTTTGAATGAATGGGCTTGCGCTCAGGTATTCCTGAAACCCGGCCTGCCGGAACGGAACAATGAACGTCTGAGTATCCTGTATGGTTTCAAGCTGTATATCAAGAATGTCGTTGTGCCGGCTCTGGCGGCCGCCGTGCAGGACAAACCCGTCTAAGGCAACATTTTCCAGGCGAACCCTTAGATGCGCCATGCGCTCTTTATCTACGGGACGGTTTACCGGTATGCCTGTAGCTGCAATAATGTCCGGCGGCTTCCCCGTGCTGCCTGCTGTGGCAGCCTCTTTTGACTCCTTAACAAGGATAAACCCCATGGGGCTTTGTTCTTTAACTGTTTCTCCGTTTTCATCTATCCACGAATAAACCGTTATCCCGCTGAATGACTCCTTTATTCGGACGCACGGGTATTTCTTCCCTTTAATAATAACGACCTCAGGTCCTTCTACCTGCGCGATTATTTTCCTGTTGCTCATCGTGAATGGATCAAAAACTGTCCGCGCGATCTTTTTCCCGGATGAAAGCCCTTCCCGTGCCATGACAAATCTCAGGCTTCCTTCAAGGCAGGGTGCTTCTTCCAGTGCTATCTTTGTCTCCTGAACAGTTCCACCGGTACTTAATTTCATATGCACCGTAGTTCCCGAAACTTCACCTGACGCAGAGAAGCTTATAATACCTGCCTGTATCTTAAAATTAAATGAACGCAGGACAAGGTTCTTATCTGTGTCCGCATTAATAGCTGTGGTTATTCGCTGCGGGACATCCAGCATGCTTAAATCCATAACCGCTTCTTCAGCAAAATGATACCCGGCAGCGGTAATCTCACGCCGTGAGAAGGTATAGCCGGCTTTCTTTTCTTTAAAATAAATCCCTGCCCATTCTTCTCCTGCTTCAATTTCTGTACCTGCCGATTTCTGATGCGTCACCGGTTGTGCCGGGACTACCAGGGTCTTTTTGACAAGAAGCCCCATCATGCCTATCCAGGCCACGATAACGAGAGCGCTTGCTATTTTCTTAACATTCCGCATAAGAGATGAAAAAAGCCCTGATGCGAATGCATTCAAGGCTTAATGATTTAGTGCATGAATGTGGATTGATGTGGAGATGGTTTTATCTTTATTATTACCCGGTGGTTTTCTTGTTAATCCTCTCGCGCAGATCTTTTCCGACTTTAAAAAAGGGGCGCTTCTTTGGTTCTATGGAAATCTCATTTCCGGTGCGGGGATGATTACCGCTGCGTCCTTCATATTTTCTAACCTTGAAGCTTCCAAAGCCGCGTATTTCAATACCATCATCGCTCTTAAGAGCATGTATCATGCTGTCAAATACTGTTTTCACTGAAATTTCAGCATCTTTGGGCAGGATTTTTGCCTGTTCTGCCAATTTCTGGATAAGCTCTGATTTTACCATGATGCGCACCCCATATATATCTAAGATTGTTCATATCAGGTACTTGTTTATACGTGCAATCTATATCATCGCTGATTAACTATTGTCAACGAAAAGTTTGTCAGGACTTTCTCCCCAAAAGACCATTGGGTCCAAAGGTTTCCTGATTGTAGGCATACACCGACTCCCAGCCGAGTTGATTTTTCAGGTAATCGGTGGTTGTTTGCTGGACCAATGTGTCTTCGTTTAAGTATGTCATACCTTTTTCTTTGTAGATGTAAGTAATTTTTTGACTTCGCGATCAAAGTCGGAAACATAGTTTTTGTCCTGTATTGAGCGATATTTTTCGTATTCCGCCAATGCCTTCTTTTCCGCCTGCTTCGCGCTCACCTTGCCAGCCGAATGCAATAATTTTTTTTCAGAAATGGTCAAAAATTCATCCAACTTTCTGATCCAATCCTGCATTTTCATCAAACGGCCGCTGTTGGCTTGCAATTTCGCAAAATCAATATAGAGCGAGACGATCAGGTTCAGCTGATTTATTTCTGATTCGGTCAAATAGTTTTTCGCAACAACAATATCATCTGTAGTAATATAATTGCTTTTAAAACTTGTGAGTCCCATCAAAGGTTTTTTGTTGTCAGCACGCTGCGTGATGATTTCGGCAGCAGTATGTCCATGCACGGCATAGTGCATTTTGTTTTGCACAGTAGCAAAGAATTTTTGCGTCAGCTCTACATCAGCTTTGTAGTCAATACTCGTCGCGTAAATATCAGTCACTTTCTGATAAAACATTCGCTCGCTGCTTCGAATGTCCCGCACTCTCTGCAATAATTCCTGAAAATAGCGCGCCCGGCCTCCACCTTGCTTGAGCCG
This sequence comes from uncultured delta proteobacterium, assembly GCA_903924805.1. Classification (GTDB taxonomy): domain Bacteria; phylum Desulfobacterota; class WTBG01; order CAIYCZ01; family CAIYCZ01; genus CAIYCZ01. Next base: position 5,294 of record CAIYCZ010000002.1, read on the forward strand.
CTCGTCATCCAGCGTAAAACCTTTAATCAGATATTCTCGTAATCTTTCTGTTGCCCATTTGCGAAA
>CAIYCZ010000003.1 GCA_903924805.1 uncultured delta proteobacterium
CCACCGATGGCGTGCAGAGGATTCCGGATTTCATGGGCGAGAAAGGGAAAAAACTTTTCTAAAGAAGAGAACCCCGCCTGCTTTCTGTCCTCAATCTGGGAATCCCGAATTTTCAGAACTTCTTCCAGGGATTTTAGCAGAGTTTCCCTGTCAAAAGGCTTGGAAAGGTAATCGGCCGCTCCGGCTTTCATGAGCTTTACGGCGATATCTTCTCCCCCATGGCCCGTCCTAAATCCACCGCCTAAATTTAACGCCGCAGGATTTTCAATGTCGTGGGGCCTGTTTTTCAAAAAAACAGGGCCACGCCGGCAGCGGTGCTCAAAAACTGACCGGGTACCTGCCCCACGAGCTGTTTCCGGGCGCAACTATCCTCTAGCTATGGAGTTCTACACTTGCATGAGACGGCCTTTGACAGTTAACCGGATGGAATCGGCACCATCAGAGCTATCCTTCTTCGGGCTTCAATCAACACACCAAGCGACGGATGGTTTTGGGTCAAGCGTATTATGAGACTGCGTGAACGTTCAACCACCCTCCCGGGCAGCTTGATAAATGAAAACCGTATGGCCTTCATTCGCTTACTGATCCAGGTCTCCCCCAGGGCCTGTCGCTTCATGATCGCATTCAGGTTATGGGCAAGCACCATGATCCACCACCAGGCTGCATTCTTACCAAAATCTCCTGAGGGAAACTTCCCTCCGGCTAAATCTTCCTTCATCACCGCATGGGCCTCTTCACTTTTGCCACAGCGTTCATGATGCCAGTGGATGAGCTGCTCACCCCCCCAGTCCATATTGGTTACAACTCCAAACAGTTTATACCGCTTCCCCGCCATATCCAGCGTTTGAAACGGAAACGCCGGCTGTAATTCCATCCCCGGCATCCCTAACTGCTCTGCCATTGCCTCACGCTTTGCCACATATCTATACGCTGGCCCGTTCTTGCTATGGCCAATCGCGTTCGGCACAAAACAGACTTCCGCCCACTCGGTGCCCGTCTTTTCCTTCTTCCCGTTGACGGTCTTATAGAGCGGATGCCAATCACCCGCCGCCACCGCTGCCACCGCCTTCTTGAATTCCCGGGTAACATCACAGCCTATGGCAAACTCAATGCGTCCAAAACGTTTGTTCTCTCCCCTTGCACAATAGCTCAGAAGAGCATGCTGATACCCCGCGGTGTCGGAGCGCAGACGAACCTTTTTTACCCCTTCCGGCAAACACCCCAGGGCTTCTTTCAATACCCGCAACTGCTCATAGCCTGCAGGCACATTGCCGTCCCTGAACTCCGTGTGCAGTATGATACCTTGCTCGGCCCACCACGTGTTCAGCGGCTGGTATGATTTGTACCCTTGGTAACAATAAAAGGCTTCGGCTTTGGTGGTTGCACTAAGCGTTGCATCCATATCAAGGGTTGCGGTCTCCTGCGCACTTTGCCGGTTTGCAAATCCCGCCATATCCCCACTGATCAACCCAAAGCCCCGCAGATGTTCATTGGGCTCCGGTATGAATGCCGTGCCCTTTTCTCTGGCTTTTTCCTGCTCCGAATCGTGAAATGCCTCCAAATCCCGGAATATCGCTGAGGCTGACGGTACGGCC
>CAIYCZ010000004.1 GCA_903924805.1 uncultured delta proteobacterium
GCTGGAACGGCCTACCCGGTTAACACAACATCGGGGGCGGTGACTGTTACTCTTCCTGCCAGCCCATCTGCTGGTAACATCGTGCAGATCACAGACTATGCGGGGACGTTTGGAACGAACGCCTGCACGGTTAATCCAAATGGGGGGAAAATAGGTGGTAGCCTTTCCAATGTAACTTTGCCAGTCAACCGGGAATCTTTAGCACTTGTATATATTGATGCGACACAAGGATGGATCGCTTATTCTGGTCTAACAGCTAACCCGTTTCAGCCTTATACGGCATCGTATCTTATAGTGGCAGGTGGCGGGGCTGCTGGCAGCAGTGTTAATGGTCAATACACGCCCGGCGGTGGCGGGGCTGGCGGCCTTTTGTCCGGCACAGCCACGTTTTTTCCGGGAGCAGTTTACACAGCTACAGTTGGCAGCGGCGGCGCTGCTGTTGCTGGTTCTAACGGCGCAAATGGGTCTAATTCGTCTTTAACGGGCCAAACTTCTGCGATTGGTGGTGGTGGTGGCGGTGGTGGAGGGACCGGTTTTGGTATCGGATCCAATGGCGGATCTGGCTGACCTGGTGGGACTGGATACTCTGCTCTATGTATATGAGTCAATGTACGCTGAGTTCAAGGACCCCAGATGGGCACCTCCGCTGCTGCTGAAGCGAATGGTCACGGCAGGTCAACTGGGACGGAAGTCGGGGAAAGGGTTCTACGACTACACCAAGAAGTAAGCTGGCGGTTAGTTGACATAAAGTTAGACGGGGCCTGAGAATAGCTTCAAGGCGTGCTGCCAGTGTGGTCTAGGTGCCGCGTTTCTTGTACTCGGGGCAGGAGGTGGCGTTGGGACGCGCCGGATTGTGGCAAGCGCTGCGCCAGTCCCATTTACAGGTGTCGCAGAGAATGGGGTTTATCCCCAGGAATCTCTTGATTCTCAGGCTCAGCCTGTCTCTCCAGTTTGGCCTCATAAGAGCACTCACTTTTGAACTGAGGTTTGTATCTATATTTAATTGTACTACCAAGTGAATTCAAATTGCAAAGTACATATCTGAGATTCTTCGTCCTTCCCGAAGAAGGACTCAGAATGACATAGAGAGGTGATTTAAGATGCCGATAGTCAAGGTCGGGATGTGGACAGGCAGGACCCATGCTCAGAAGGCGGAGCTGGCCCGGGTGATTACCGAGGCCATGGTGACCATAGCCCACACCACGCCGGAGGCGACCGTAATTATCTTTGAGGACATCGCAAAAGAGAACTGGGCTACTGGCGGCGTCCTGGCGTCCGATGCCAAAGCCAAGAAGTAAGCCCCCTGGTCTCAACCTGCCAAGCCGCTTAGTTCGAAAATAGGGCGGTGAAAACGCTGGCGGGTACTTTTATATGTCCGCAGGCATACCTCAGCTAAGTTTTTACCCCTTTCATGGTTTTCAATTTTCGGGGACAGCCTTTGCAGGCTATGGTCGCACTATAACTATTATGTAGAGCTAGGAGCTTCGATTTTTGCAGGGTTTTCTGCATGGATGTTTGTGAAGCTGTGTTGTGACTAAGGCCCAGATATCCGATGATAAACCCGGCCTTTTGTCACCCAAGGATCCAGATATTCAGTTTTCCGGTGGAATGCTGTTGGCTGTGCATGCGGCCTGGTTGCGACCCTTGACGTCAAGGGCTGCCGGTCGACATGGCTTATGGAACACTTGTACTACTTTTGGGGGTGGGCTGTCAAGAAGGAAATGTTGCACCCCCAAAAACCGATACCCGGAAAAACGAAATCCTGGGTTTTGTGCTTTTCGGTCTCTGCGGTTGAAGCCACATGGAACCTGCGAGGCCCTAGAATTGAAATCTGGGCGTCTGTCGAGGCAAAGCCGACCTTTGGTACCTGCGGGAGACCTGGTCAAGCAAGGGTTGTCTGGTTTTAAGGGGTTGTTTTTGGGCGGCCTGGTTTTTGGGTAACCCTTGTCGGTGTCAGCGGCTGCAGGACCTCGACATAATTATGTCTTGGTTTTGACTATTGCGGAGTTGTCGGGTTTTGGGCTTGGTGATCCGATTAGTTTACCGCTAGATTTTCTCGTCAGCATTTTTCCCATTTAATCTGTAGTTGATGTGGCAGTTGGTAATGCTAAGCAGCGTGCCTCGATATAGCGTTAAATAACATTATGTAAAGTTATCAAATAATAGAAGGTTAAGAGGGTGAAGTGGGAAC
>CAIYCZ010000005.1 GCA_903924805.1 uncultured delta proteobacterium
AGGCTTTGGCAGGTGATCCAGCCTGGGGAAAAATTACTTTTTCAACAACCTGACAGGTACTGCAGAGAGCGCATTTTTTTAGTTTGCTTCAGGTGCCGTCTCCCTGCTCAGGTCCCGCAGCGCCATAATAATTTATTGTTACACTACCTTTTTTGCTTGACAAGAGCAAATTGTATTTTTAATAACAATGAAGGGACTATGGCCCTGGTTAAGAACTATAGTGAACGACTGGTGTGAGCAGATACACGAGGAGACATGGCGAACTGAGCGAAGCAATCTTTTGCGCTTGCCGCGTCCCCCCATGCTTCGCTCGGGGCTTAAGCTTGTGGCAATTACTATTTTGTTGTGTCGTTCACTATACCTAATAAGTGGCAGCAGCCTTTGCAGCCTGCGAGGAGCATCACGATTATGATATTGGATCATTTAAAATACACCAAGACCCATGAGTGGGTAAAAATAAACAGGAACCATACCGCACGGATTGGTATTACCGAGTATGGCCACATGCGCTTTAACCGGATACTGTTTGTGCAGCTGCCTGAAGTTGAAAATGAGCTTGAGCAGTTTGATTCGTTTGGCGTTATTGAATCAGAAAAGGTTGTTTTTGAAATATATTCGCCTTTGAGTGGTAAAGTAGTGTCTGTTAATGAGGAACTTGAGGACGACCCCTCCCTTATGCAGAATGATCCCTATGGCGATGGCTGGATGATAGAGCTTGAAACCGTAAATGAGGATGAAGCGAAGAATCTTATGGATAGCGAGGAGTATGAAGAGTATATAAAAGAGGGAGGAGCCGACGAATAGCAGGCTGTTGAAAAAGCAGTTATTCCCCAGGCAATCTTCACGCATACCGCCAGGCCTTCAGAGCAGTTTGTCAGCCTTTCCCGTCCACACCAATCCAGCGTACCACATGCGATAAATCTTCGCGCGGAGCGCGGAAGCCGTTCACCGGCGAGCTCTCATCCGGATAACCGAGAGCCATGATAAGGGCACAATCAAACTCCGGGGAAATGAGCAGCTCTGCCCTGATAACCTCCTCATAGAGCAGCGCCAGGCCGATGGCGCAGGTGCCGAGTCCTCTGCCGTGAGCCGCGAGCATCAGGTTCTGTGCAGCCATGCCAAGGTCCATGAACCGGCTGCGCGGAAAATTTTTATGCATGGTCATGAGTATGGCGACCGGCGCGTCATACAGGCGCAGGCTGCCTGTTTCTATAAACGCGCGGTTCTCCTCGCCCAGCTGCTGCAGACAGGGGCGCAGTGCCTTGAACAGCTTACGGGTCCGATCCACATATTCCGCGGGAATGGTTTTACCTTTGGAAGGGTCATAGGGGGTTCTGTTCTGCTCGTGGGCCTGGAGGAGTTTTGCGCGCAGGGTTGCCAGCGGCTTACCCATGAAGACACAGAAATTCCAGGGCTGCTGATTGGATGAAGAGGGGGCCTGGTGAGCTTCGGCGAGTATCTGCTCGATGAGTTCCTGCGGGACGGCTTTATTAAGGAATGCCCGCATGCTGTGCCGTGTTCTTAGCCCTTCGGTGAGTTCCATGGCAGGTGTGCCCTCTATTTTTCAAGCGCCTCAACCAGCCGGGTATAACACTCTTCTGCCTCGCTCAGCCCCCGCTCAATGTTGCTGATACATATTCCCAGCTCGCCAATGGTGTCGCGCAACACGTCGAAATCTATTTCTTCCGCCCTCGTCAGCTCAGTTATGTTTTTTAGTTTATCGCTCAGCAGATCCGCTGCGGCGAAAAAAAATTGACAGTCTTCGTAGTCTTTGGTCAAAATAGTGTGGAGCTTGTCTTTTATAGCGCTTGCTACTTTTGACATTCTGGTTTATCCTTTAAAATCAGGCGCGCGGACAAGGCTGCTGCGGTGACCGCATGATACGGGAAAGCACCTGCCGCCGCATTGGTGCTCTATGAGAGGAGTACCCATTAACCGTAACCGACAACGGAGCATAGACGTATATGTCAGAGCTTAAGAGCAGTTATGAA
>CAIYCZ010000006.1 GCA_903924805.1 uncultured delta proteobacterium
AGAAGCTCTTTGTCCGGAGAAAAGGTAGCCGTGGTGGTATCAAAACGTTGCTTCCCATGCAGGGCAGCAACAAAAATTTTTTTCGGAACAACAATAGGCTGGGAAATGTTCTGGGATGAGGCGATACTCTCTCCTTTGGCATCAAATATTTGGACTATGATGTTAAACAGGTCCGGGTCATCAGACTCCTCTTTCACCCAGTGCTGCGCTATGGCGGCAAAATTAACATCATCCGGTTTTACCAGTCCGCTGCTCCTGACCCTGTTTTTTTTTTGCTTCTAATTTTTCTACCTCCCAGTACGTGTCAATGGAATCCGCAATTCCTTCAACTCGTGACTGCAGCAGGTCATCAAGGTTTCCATACAGGTCATAGCTCAACCGGTTATAGAACACCATGCTGAATGCGGCAAGCGTCAGTGTCAGAAGCGCCATGTACCAGAGAATAATTTTAAAGCGTATCGATCTGAAAAACATATCAATCCTTCAGCAGATAGCCTCTTCCGCGGACCGTATTGATCAATTTTTTCTGAAAACGGGAATCAATTTTGTTGCGCAGATAATTAATATATACATCTATGACATTAGTGTCTGTATCAAAGTCAATATCCCAGACATGCTCAGAAATCATGGTCCTGGTGACAACAGTTCCCGCGTTGCGCATGAGATATTCTAACAGCGCATATTCACGGGTCGTTAAAGCAATTTCCTCACCTGCGCGGGTCACCCGGTGGGTTATCAGATCCAGCACCAGGTCTCCTGCCTGCAGCTTGGTGGTCTGTTTAACGCTTTTTCGTAACAGCGCTCGAATCCGGGCAAGGAGCTCTTCAAAGGCAAATGGTTTGGTTAAATAATCGTCCGCCCCGGAGTCAAGGCCGGTTACCTTATCCTGCACCGAATCCTTGGCGGTCAGCATTAAAACCGGGATGGTAGTACCCTCTTCCCGCAGTCGGCGGCATAGCGTTATGCCATCACACGTGGGAAGCATAATATCCAGAATAATGAGGTCATAATCGTTTTCGGCTATTAACCGATAGCCTTCTTCTCCATCGTAGGCACTATCTACGGCATACCCTTCTTCCTTTAAACCCCGTTTTATGAAACCGGCAATTTTTTTCTCATCCTCTATGATAAGAATGCGCATTATTCCTCTCCCTGCGTTTTAAAACAATTATAATGGTACAGCACAGAACAACTGACCGGATAGGCTCACAGGATACCAAAGGGATACCGTAAAATCAAAGCAAAGTTTCAGACAAAGGGATTGACAACGTTGGGAAATTTGTTAATTATGAAAAGCTTGTTGCAATGTAGGGATTTAGCAATGAGTAATCAGTGGTCAGCTTTTAGCAATTTGAAAGCTGTATATAGTATATATGCATTAAATAAAATTTGTAACCATGGATTTTGAACTAACCAAACAACAGAAACTCTCCCGGCACATAGCGCGCGAGTTTGCCCAAAAAGAACTTGAGCCATATGCGCAGGATTGGGATGAGAAAATGGAGTTCCCGGCAGAGGCCATACGGAAACTGGCGGGACTGGGGTTTATGGGAATCTCCATTCCCAAAGAGTATGGCGGTGCCGGCCTTGACAGCATCAGCTACACGCTGATTATTGAGGAACTGGCAAAGGCCTGCGCCTCATCTGCCATAATCGTTGCCGTGCATAATTCAGTATGCGCCTATCCCATCCATCTTCTGGGGACAGAGGAGCAGAAGCAGAAATATCTCATTCCCCTGGCCCAGGGCAGAAAGCTTGGTGCATTTGCCCTCACTGAGCCAAATGCCGGCTCAGACCCTGCCTCACTTGAAACCACCGCAGAACAGAGAGGAAAGCACTACCTCCTCAACGGCACCAAGATATTCATCACCAGCGGCAGCACCTCTGACATTGTGATTGTCATGGCTTCAACTGACCGGTCGAAACGGGGTCGGGGCATAACCTCTTTCATTGTGGAAAAGGGGTTTAAAGGATTCTCCGTGGGGAAAAAGGAAGAGAAGCTTGGCATCCGGGCTTCCGACACCTGCGAGCTCATTTTTGAAAACTGCGCGGTACCGGAAGAAAATGTTCTGGGCAATCCCGGCGAGGGTCTCACCAGCGCTCTCACCACCCTTGATACCGGAAGAATCGGCGTTGCTGCCCAGGCACTGGGTGTTGCCCAGGGTGCCATGGAGGAATCCATAAAATATTGTAACGAGAGAAAACAGTTTGGAAAACCGCTTGCAGATTTTCAGGCCATCCAGTGGATGATTGCCGATATGGCCACGGAAATTGCAGCAGCGCGCATGCTCGTGCACCGTGCGGCATGGCTTAAAGACCAGGGAAAACCTTTTTCCATTGAGAGCTCCATGGCAAAGCTCTATGCCTCAGAGGTTGCCCTGCGCACCGCCACAAAGGCGGTACAGATTCACGGCGGCTACGGGTGCATGAAAGACTATAAAGTTGAGCGATATTTCCGGGACGCCAAGGTCATTGAAATTTATGAGGGAACGTCTGAAATCCAGCGGCTCATCATAGCCCGCAATACCCTACGGAAAGGAAGCAGTTAAATATTAAATCCTAAATGATAGCCAAAGATATTTGAAATTTTGTTCACTGCATTGAATGCGTTGCGTTAAAATCCCCTCTAACTCCCCTTTAAGTAAAGGGGGATTGAGGGGGATTTGAATTTGTTTAGAGTTTAGAAATTCGTGCTTAGAATTTTTGAGAAAAACCGGAATATAGATGGCTAAAAAGAAAGAACTGCATATCATCGTTACGGTCAAGCAGGTGCCCGACACTCATGAAGTGCGGATTGACCCCAAAACAAATTCCCTGATACGGGAAGGTGTCCCGAGCATTGTTAACCCGGAAGACCGGAATGCCGTTGAAGAAGCGCTCAGCCTTCGGGAAAAGCACGGTGGAACGGTTACCGTAATAACCATGGGGCCGCCCCAGGCAGAAGAGGCACTCACAGAGGTTCTTGCCATGGGTGTTGATCGCGCTGTTCTTTTAACTGACCGGGCTTTTGCCGGAGCCGACACGCTGGTAACAGCGTTTACCCTGTCGCAGGCAATCCGCAAGCTTGAGCCGTGTCAGCTCATACTGTGCGGCCGTCAGGCAATTGATGGTGATACTGCACAGGTGGGACCACAGCTTGCCGGGTTCCTGAATCTCCCGCAGGTTACCTATGCAGCCGGGCTCACGCTCAAAGACAATGCTCTGACAGTCGAGCGGTCCCTTGAGGACTGCATTGAAAAGGTGCGGGTCAACCTCCCTGCTCTGGTCACCGTAACTGCAGAAATTAATCAGCCCCGCTACCCCTCCCTGTTCAATGTTCAGGATGCCTGTGGCGGAAAGCAGCTTACCATATGGCGTGCAAAAGATTTACCGGTGCCCCATGAAATGCTGGGACTCTCTGCATCGCCAACCTGGGTTAAAAAAATCTTTGCCCCTGAGCAGGGGAAAAAAGGGACCGTCATACCCGGCAGCGAAAAGGAGATGGTCAAAATCCTGCTTGAGAAACTGAAAGAATTAAATTTTATCCAGTAAAGAACGAACCGCAGAGGGCACAGAGAATACTCTGTGGTCTCAAAAAAATTCATGGAGAATGTGTTAGAATAGTTATAAAAATTTATCTTCAGCAGGCATGAATATAATCTATCTCAAGGGCCGGAAATAAAGAAACGAACAACCAAAGAAAATAATTTTCATAGAGCACACAGAGTGAGAAGCGAAGATTGTTTTTAAACAAGGCGTACTCTGTGCCCTCTGTGGTTTCATTGTGTAGGCTATGATTAAGCTGCTCCCAAAAAACTGCGTAGGCTGCAAACAGTGCGTAAAAATCTGCCCGTTTGCAGCGATACAGCTTGAAGGCAAAACCCCGGTTTTAAATGACCGGTGCACCGGCTGCGGGGCGTGTGTGGATGCGTGTCGCTTTGCAGCGATCGCTCTTACCGGCAAAAAAAGCCCAGGTATGAAAAACCTTTCTGCCTATCGCGGCATCTGGGTTATTGCCGAACACCGGGGCAACAGCATCCATCAGGTTACGCTTGAGCTGATAGGAAAAGCGCTTGAGCTTTCACGGCAACGAGCCACAGAGGTGTCTGCCGTTCTTCTGGGGGAGCGGGTTAAAGAGCTTCCCCCCCTGCTCATGCGCCACGGCGCTGACCGAGTATATATCGTTGATGCAGCGCACCTGCGCCGCTACCGGACACTCCCCTATGCCCGGATTATTTCAGAACTGATTGTCGCCTGCAAACCAGAAATGGTACTCTTCGGCGCAACAACCATGGGAAGGGACCTTGCTCCACGGATTGCCAACCGGCTCGGGACCGGCCTTACCGCTGACTGCACCGGTCTTGAGATAGCACCCGATAGCGGGCTGCTCCTCCAGACGCGGCCAGCCTTCGGCGGAAACATCATGGCAACAATCGCCTGCCCTGATCATCGTCCGCAGATGGCAACCGTCCGCCCCGGGGTTATGCAATCAATCTGCTTCCCGGAGCACACTGGCGAGGTTGTTCACATTGCAGTCAAGGAGAAGCGTGAAGACAACCTTGTTTCAATCCTCAAAACAATACCGAAGAAGCGCAGTGCTGTTGACCTGGAAAAAGCACAGATTATTGTCTCAGGTGGACGTGGATTGGGAGCAGCGGAAAATTTTAAGCTCATTAAGAAGTTGGCTGACTGCCTGGGAGCAGAAGTTGGAGCTTCCCGGTCGGTAGTTGACCGGGGATGGATAAGCCGCGAACACCAGGTTGGCCAGACTGGAAAATCGGTACGTCCCCGCCTGTATATTGCGTGCGGCATATCGGGGGCGGTCCAGCATCTGGCAGGCATGCAGCACTCTGACGTCATTGCTGCAATCAACCGGGACCCAAAAGCACCCATTGTTGCTGCAGCACATTTTTCCCTAATAGGAGATTTAAACCGGATAATACCCGAGATGATCAGCCAGCTACAAAAGCGATAATACCATATGTATATGTATAGCAACGTGGTGAGTTTCTATCACGCTGCCAAGGGTTTGAGTTTTTTCTTGCATTTCGAGCTTAAAAAGCATATGGTTGTAAAAATACAACGTACTGTACCAGATTTTAATCTGAAAACCCCAGTTTAGATTGCCGGATTACTAAGCGCCCGCGGGATTTTCTATTAATCTCACGGGTTTTATTTTTTTATACAGCAACAAGCGGCTGAAACTACTAAAAATTAATCTATGGAAAAGGCGCGTCAATGTCTATTGAGGTAAGGGTTAGCGGAGATCTGGAAAAGGCACTCAGGCTTTTGAAAAGAAAAGTTCAAAGGGAGGGCTTGCACAGAGAATTGAAACGGAGGAGATTCTACGAAAAGCCGAGCATTAGGAAAAAGCGCAAACGTGCAGAGGCTGCACGTAGAAAATTAAAGCTGATGCGATTCTCAATATAAATTTTAGACCAGGGAGGATACACAATGACCAATAAGTTGTATGTTGGCAATCTGTCATTTAACATAACCGAAGATGACCTTACTGAAAACTTTGGCAAAGTAGGCACCTGTGTTTCAGTAAAGATAATCAAAGACGGATTCTCAGGAAAGTCAAAGGGGTTTGGTTTTGTCGAGATGGCTAATCAAAAAGAGGCACAGGATGCCATTGATAAATTAAGCGGAGTCGAGCTCGACGGAAGAAAGATCATTGTAAGCGAAGCCAGACCGGAAAGAGAGAAATCCCGGGATGGAGGGGGATTTGGTGGGAAAAGAGGGTTTTAGGCATTGCAGCACAGAGCTGCTGCCCGTAACCAATACTCGATCCTCTTGAGCGGCCACACCGTTGGAAAAAGCGTTTAAGATCAGCTACACTAATTAACCAGCCAAGCCCCAGGGAGATTGCAGGGATGATCCCGGTAGTCAAAAAAGGTGATACTATCAGCGTAAATTATACCGGACGGTTTATTGACGGGGAGGTCTTTGACTCCTCTGACGGACGTTCTCCTCTCAAGTTTACGGTCGGTGAAGGTCAGCTCATCAGGGGATTTGACAATGCAGTCGTGGGTATGCAGACCGGAGAAAAGAAAACTGTGACCATCGCACCGGCAGAAGGCTATGGGGAGTATATTGATGAGAAACTCCTCAATATCCCCAAAGCAAATATCCCGGATGATATGGACCTGGAAACTGGCATGCATGTGCAGCTGGCTGACCAGGAAGGCAGAGCCGTACCTGCAGTTGTTGCTGAGGTAGTTGATGAGGCGATCAGGTTAGACTTAAATCATCCGCTGGCAGGAAAGACCCTGGTATTCGATATAGAAATTGTCGAGATTGAACTTTAGCCAGCCTATAAGCACGGCAGAGTTGAAGACGACCCGCTGCATATACGGCAGCTATTTTTTTATATACCGTTACCCTCTGGGACCAAAAATAGCTGTCCCGACCCTCACCAGTGTTGCACCTTCTTCAATGGCCACCTCAAAATCTCCTGACATTCCCATGGAAAGCTCTGTGAGGCTGATATTTTTAATGTGCCTCTCTGACAACTCATCCCGCAGTTTTCTCAACGCAATAAAATACGGACGAGCATCTTCGGCATTTTCAAACCAGGGCGGCATGGTCATGAGTCCCCGGACAGAAAGGCTGTCCATGGAAGAAAGCTCTGTCAGGAGCCGTGCTGTCTCTTCTGGATTAATCCCTGACTTTGTCTCCTCGCCGGAGATATTTACCTGAACGAGAACCGGTATAATCTTATTTCTTTTTTCAGCCGCTCTGTTCAGCTCTGCTGCCAGAGATACGCTGTCTACAGAATGGATCATGGTAAAAAGGTCAACAGCATATTTTACCTTGTTTGACTGCGGGTGACCGATAAAATGCCACTCAATAGCTCCACCAATCTCCTCTATTTTTTTGCGCGCTTCCTGAATATAGTTTTCTCCAAGGATGGTCACCCCGGCTTTGATTGCCTCTCTGATTTTTTCAGGAGAGACCGTTTTTGAAACCGCAACCAGCCGGATCTCTCCCGGATTCCTTCCACTGCGAAGTGCAGCCTGCCTGATACGCTCCGTTACTGCTGACAGATTTTTTGAGATATCCATATGACCTGTTTTCCAGCGTATTGAATTGGTTGGTGTGATACTACTATACCGCACAAGCATTGTAAAGTGAGCGATTCCCGTAACCCTGTTCAGCGATACTGAAGACAATTATTCTTTGACTGAGAAAGGGTTTATATTATACTATGTGCATGTGCACAGCTACCGTATGAACAGCTATCCTCACCAGAAATCTGATAAAAGGGGTCGCAGGGGAGGGAAAGCCGTGGATAGTACTGGACATCACGAAACTTAAAAACGAAAAAGGCCGGGTGATAGGACTGAATGTGGGCGATTATGGAACAGCTCATCAATGGTAGGAACAAAATGGATCGCTGTGTATTGCGCTATGGTATCAGTTTAATCTCTGTTATTGCGGTACTCTGCTACACGGGTTCTGGCACCACCGCCCATGGTTCTTCATTTTACTGGACAGCCTATACGGAAAAAGATGGACTGATTAATAATACGGTAACTTCCCTTTCCATGGATCCGGGCGGCTATCTCTGGATTGGAACGGGAGACAGCATGAATCCGGGGAAAGGCGGTTTATCCGTCCTTGACCGGCTTGACCAGTTCACTTCATACACCAGCTCAAGTGGCCTTCCCGACAACTCCGTTCAGGCAATTTCCTTTGAAAAGATTGCTGATGGTCAGATTGATGACATGGCGCAGGGTGCTGTATGGATTGCAACAAAAAAGGGGCTTTCGGTTTTAAACAGAAAAGGTGAGTGGCTCCCGGTTTTTTCCGGCAACAGTGCGCTTCCGGGTGATGACATTATCACGGTGTTTATCGACCGGGAAAACACCAAATGGATTTCCATCAGGGGAAACGGGGTGTACTGCACAGATGCACGGTTTAACTGGGGTAAGTATAATCTGGCAACCGGCTTTTTCAGTAATACCATTCTGTGCATAACAGAGGACAGCCACGGCACAATATGGTTTGGTTCCCGGGACAGCGGCGCAGGCTATCTTGACCGCAACGGCAACCGGGTTAATTTTTCTTCGGATAACTCCGGTCTTATTGGAAATTGCGTACGGGGCATCGCTGTGGAAAAGCCGAATAAACTGTGGTTTGCCACGTCAAGCGGCGTCAGTGTTTTTGACGGCCAGAACTGGATGTCATACTCCTCACGCAACAGCCCCCTTGCAACCCTTGCACCAACCTCTATTGCTCTTGACCGCGCCGGCAACAAATGGATAGGAACCGAGGACGGAGGGCTGTTAAAACTCGACACGTTTAATGGATGGACACGGTTCACCAGGGAAAACAGCGGGCTCCCTGACAACCGGGTCACTGCCCTGACGGCTGATAATGACGGGGTAGTGTGGGTCGGGACTCCATCAGGGCTGTGCAGCGTATCTCCCTTTCCCCGGAGATCGCCTGTTCTGCCATCCCAGCCAGGGCTGCAAAAACCTGTTCCTGCAGGTCTTGGCAAGGGGAGCTACTACCCGTTTGAAGACGGAATTATCTGGAGAAATGCCGAGCAGACACAATCAAATATAACGCTTTCGTTTGGTCTTCCTGCGCTCTTCAATCCGGGCTCGGGCAAGCTCTGGTTTTATTCCGTGTTCTGGGCCGACGGGCCGTTCAGTCTTAAAGATGCCCGATACAGTATTGTTGGCAACAGGCAGGGAAGCCTTGCGGTGACGATTCAGGGTTCTTTTTCACAGGCCCAGTTCCTGACGGCAGGAGGAATGCTCACCTGGGGGCAGACGGGTATCGTTGATAAAAACAGAACCTACCCGTTCTCCCCGGCACTGCAGGATGACCTCAAGCTATACCTTCTGCCTGGAAACCATATTCCCAGCGATGACCCGGAGATTAAGAACCTTGCCGGAACCCTGGTCAGAGCCGACTCGCGTGCTGACATGTACCAGACCGCCGGTAACATAGTCTATTCGCCGTTCATCCAGAATCTGGCGCCTGCTGCAGAGCAGGATGAAGCTGCAGCGGGTGAGGGAGTGGCGCAGAGTTATCCTGCACCTGACGTGTTACAGAGTATTAAAGATAAAAAGGCCGGCCGTCATACCAGAGCCCGGCTTATCTGCTCGCTCGCCCGTGCTGCAGGAATCCCTGCACGGGTGGTTATGGCTGCCGGCGGTTCGGTGTTCAGTCAATTTTTTATTGCAGGGCTCGGCTGGATTCCTGTTGAGACAGCATATCCGGTCTATGATTATGTGCGCCCCCTGCGCACGTATCTGGCAGCAGGCAGCGCCCCTGAGGAACGTGCTGTCATCTCTGTATCGGGGACTGATGACGAGAATGCGCGGGTTGGCTGGAATCCCCGGATAAAGGCTGCTTATAAAAATGCAGACACCTCATCGCTGAAGGATTACCGGCTGCTCGCAACGGCCAAAATACTGTTCATAAAGGCTGCAGCAGACGAGCGCGTACCCGATGAAGCCAAGCTACAGATAGGCGATACTATATATGTTATGGCTGTTGAAGCAGAGGGCGAAACCCTGCTTGTTTTTCAGGACAAGGCGGGAAAGGAACTGAAGAAGGTCACTCTCTCCTTTGATGGTGTTTCCTGTACGGTCACTATAGGCGAGCAACTGATGTGGCGCTTTATCCCGCGTAAAATCGGCCAGATACTTGCTCTTGAAAATCTTGAATGCAGAACTGCCCCCGGCAGATCCCCTGCCCTTTTGCCCGCACCATCCAAGCAGTAATTAGGGTTCAAGGATTCGAGGGTTCATGGGTTCAAATGTTTTTATAAGGATTTTCACTTGACCACTTGAATCCGTGCCCCTTATCACTCACTAAATTCCAGCCGGTACTGGTCGGCCGGGGTTCCCGGGTCCCCGACAATAAAAACTTTTACACCGGATTCTTTTTCAATAGTACACAGTTCATCCCTCTTCTGATTCAGCAGATACTGGGCTACCCCCGGCGAAAGGGTTGCGTGCACCTGAGCCAGGTTGCCGGCGCTGGCCCGGGTATGAATCTTGCGCAGGATGTTTATTGAAAGGGATTCTGTAGACTTGACTTTTCCCCTTCCCCCGCATGCTATACAGGTCGTATAGCTCATATCCACCAGCGGAGGCCGTATCTGCTCCCTGGTCATCTCAAGAAGCCCAAATTTTGAAATCTTTGAAAGCTCGATGTTTGCTTTATCAGCCCTGAACGCGTTCTTGAGATGCCGCTCAACGTGCTGTCTGTTCTTTGTGCTTTTCATATCAATGAAGTCAATTACTATCAGCCCTCCCAGGTCCCGGAGACGAAGCTGCCGGGCAATTTCATCTGCTGCTTCAAGGTTGGTAATCAAAGCAGTCTCTTCAGGATCTTTCACCTGGGTAAACCGTGCCGAGTTAACATCAATGGAAACCAGGGCCTCTGTCGGATCAATTGAGATGTTGGCGCCGGACTTCAGGGTAACTTTCCTTTCATGAATGGACTCTATCTGCTCTTCCAGATTATGTCGTGAAAACAGCGGCTCTTTATCTTCATAGAGTTTTACCTGACGGTAGTGCTTTGGAATAACCTGTTTAAAAAAGTCCCTCACCTTTTTAAACATTTCCCGGTTATCTACGATAACCTCATCAATATCTGCGGCAAAGTAGTCCCGTATGGATTGAATCACGGTGCTGCTCTCCTGATAAATGACGCATGGTGCCGTGAGGTCCTTGCTTTTTTCCATGAGAGCCTTCCACAGGCGCAGCAGGTAATCTGAGTCCCGCTGTAAATCTTTCTTATTTTTGTTGAGCCCCGCAGTTCTGACAATAAACCCCATACCCTCGGGCAGATTTAACTGGCGCGCTATGTCTTTAAGTTTTTTTCGTTCCGCTTCATCTTCAATCTTCCGTGAAATGCCGCCGCGGTTAGAGCCCGGCATAAGCACCAGATACCTTCCCGGCAGCGAAAGATAGGTCGTCAGTGATGCGCCCTTGGTATCCTTTTCCTCCTTTATTACCTGCACCAGAACTTCCTGGCCCTTGTGGAGAATTTTATGGGGAGAAAGCGATGCGCTCCTGGATGACTGGCTCACATTGTAGTAATCGGGGTGGACTTCATCCAGCGGGAGGAATCCGTGGCGGTTGCCTCCGTAATCCACGAAGGCGGCGCGGAAGCTGGGAACTACTTTCTGGACAATCCCTTTGTAGATATTGCCGCGCTGCCTTTCCTTGGTGCTGGTTTCAATGACCAGATCGATAAGAGCGCCATTTTCAAGAATAGCAATGCGCGTTTCCTCGGGCTGGGCAACATTTATGAGCATCTTTTTTGATGTGCCGGATTTATCGCGGCTGTGCGTCTGTGAGCTGAACAGCATTGAGTACCTTTCACCCGAAATTACATCGTATGGTGACCGTTGCTTCTATTATCAAGTATGGGATACAAAGTAAAGAGTAAAAACATCTGCCTGCTCATCGGCTATCCCCGGCAACATACTCCGCGCAGTGTTCGTCATAGGTACGCATCCGCACCAGTGCAGCCCTGAGCGATGCAGGGTTGAGAGACACCTCAGGGGGGTTGATAACTCTCAGATACTTCCAGTGCTGTATGGTCGCCTCAGCGTATGGCACGGGAAAGGGGCCCATGGTTTTAATAAAAGAAGGGCCCTTGCTGAATATAATCTCAGGCTCTGTGCTGTCCAACCCTATTGCCACATAGGATTCTTCGATCTTATTTTCAAACAGGACCGCAACAATATGAGGCATAGGCAAAGCTTCTGTTTTGCAGTTTCCAAATCATTAAAATGCAAAAAGGCCTTATCACCATAAGGCCTTTTTGCATACTATCAATATGAACATATTCAAATCGTTTTTTTTACCTTACAAAAAACGCTTCAGGGCATTCCAATATCAGGCATCTTAATATCTGCCCAGATGTGGTACGACCCGTTTGGCACGGGTATGAAACCGGTTATTGGGGGTGCGGTCTGCCCCCCCTCGCCAGAATCTATCACAATGGTGTAGGTAATCTTGGTAAAGATGAATGAATAGCTCAAGTCAAGGGTAATATCAATAGACCCATCACCCATCGGGTTGACGATGTTCTCATGGATTACAGTGTCCGAAGGGGTTTTTTCCCCTTGCCAGTGATCGCTGAACAGGGGCTGCAGATCAATTGCTATATCATACTCTGTCTTCAATCTCGTCAGCAGCAAAGAAGCCTCGATAGGATACCCCCCCTTTACCGGGATAAACTGTTTCCCGCCAATGTCTATTTCTACGCCAAATGCTCCAAACGGAATCGGCAGATCAACTGGGTCAACAACTTCTATGGGCGGTTGCCCGGGAAGCGATATAGACACTGCCAGATGAACAAGGACAGTATCCGCGGTTACCTCCAGCACTGAAACTTCTATCGTGGCAATCTTTCCTATGTGGATCTCTGTAGGCGAGTCACCCGGTACAAGGTCAATCTTATCCTTGATGAGACCCAAGCTGTATGTTATCTGCAGCCCCTCTGCACTTGCCTGTGCATCAATGGAGAATTTAGCCATGGCATCTGATGCTACAGCAATGGTCAACATACCAGCAGCAAGGGCTAGAACAAACCACTGTGGTCTAAAGCATTTCATGGGTTGCCTCCTTTCAAAACTGTTTATAGTGAATCACAAATAGTCACATGGTGAGTTTAGAAGTTGAGAGTGTGCAGGTTTTTAACTCCTTAACTCCGCAACTCCCTTACTTATAAACTCAATTGCAGTCTGTGGATGTACCCTGTTTGAAGGCTATGGCTCGTTTTCCCTGAAAACCTGAGCGGTGAATGTATAGAGTTCAGCACCCTCTTTCCACGCGTCTTCGGCAAGGCCTGCCTTCCGGCAGATTTCTTTCAGGAATTCGTCCCTGTTCCACCCCCATTCAACCGGAACCTGAGGGAGCAAAACGCCCCTGTTGGTGCCTTTTGAAATGATGAGGCCATGTTTTCCTATTTTGATGGTGTTTATGTTATCAAGCTTTTGCGGGGGTGTCAAGACAGAAATTTCTATGGAAACCGTCTTATCTTCCCCTTTCTGCATCGGGGGAAACCGCAAATCACGGGTTGCTGACTCGACAGTGCAGTCACGCACTGATTCAGCCAGCGGCTTTATTCCATAAATGTA
>CAIYCZ010000007.1 GCA_903924805.1 uncultured delta proteobacterium
ACTATTTTCCGCTGCATTGATGCCTGTCCCAAGGACATCCGGCCGACGGACACCATCCTTGCGCTCAAGCGCAAGCTGACGCTGTACCGGTTTAAGAAGTTTTTCAGATTGTTGTAAAAAGCTGACAGCCGACAGCTGACAGCTCACAGCTTTTAAAGGGGTTCTGATGAAGCTCAAGGAATCGCTGCTTTCAAGAAGAGATTTTTTTACCGGCTTGATTTACGGGAGCCTGGGCTCAGTGGCTGCCTATCTCGCTTATCCGGTGGTGCGGTTTCTCTATTATGAAAAGAAGCTGCCGCTTCCCAAGGCGGTAACCATTACGCTGGCCGACATCGAGAAGCTCTCTCTCAACTCGGCGGTCTATTTCCAGTACGGGTATCTGCCGGGCATCCTGGTAAGGACCGAGGCCGGAGAGGTCAGGGCTTTCAGCGCCAAATGCACGCACCTCGACTGCAATGTGAACTATAAGCCGGACACTAAAACCTTTCACTGCGCGTGCCATGACGGTTATTTTGATATAACCGGGAAAAATATCGCCGGCCCTCCACCCAAGCCGCTGCTGGCATTTAGCGTAAAGCAGGAGGGGGATGTTATGGTCATTAGCCACCCGGAAGAGGGCGGGGCGGAAGCTAAAAAAGCTTGAGGATATAATTAATCGCAGGGAAATTTGTTGATAGAAACAACACCATGGAAGAACAAAAGATCCAGGTAAAAAAAGCTCTTGATGAGCGGCTCATGCTGGGGGCGCTCATCGATCTGGCGCGCAAGAAGCTGGTGCCGGTCCACAAGCACACCATCTGGTACTATATGGGAGCGCTGCTTCTCATATTATTTATGATCCAGATGGTGACCGGCCCGATACTTCTTTTTTACTACAAGCCGACAGCTGAGACCGCTTACCAGAGCGTTGCTGAGATCATGGTCAAATTGCCCTACGGCTGGCTGATCCGCTCGGTGCACCACTGGGCAAGCAACCTGATGATTTTAATCGCCTTTGTCCACTTTTTTTCCACGTTTCTGGTTAAGGCCTACCGCCGGCCGCGAGAATTCACCTGGCTTACCGGCATGGTGATGTTCCTGCTGGTGCTGTTTCTGGGCTACACCGGCTACACGCTGCCCTTTGATGAGCGCGCCTTCTTTGCCCTGAACGTGGGCACGGACATGCCGGGCGCTATTCCGGTAGTGGGCCAGTACGTTCTGGAGTTCCTGCGCGGCGGAGCCCAGGTGGGGGCGCATACCCTGAACCGGTTCTTTGCCCTGCACGTGGGCGTGCTGCCGCTGGCGCTTTTAGCAGTGCTTGCTATTCATATCATACTCGTCCAGATGCACGGGATGAGCGTGCCGGTGTCAATTGAGAAAAAGGCCAGGGAAGAAAAGAAGAAAATCCCTGCCAAGCCCATGTTTCCCCATTTTGTATGGCATGACGCGGTAAACGGCTTGGTGCTGGTGGGACTTTTGTTTACCCTTGCCATATGCAGGCCCTCAGATCTGGGATCGGTCATTGATTACCTGAAGCCGGCGCCGGTGGGAGTAAAGCCGGACTGGTTCTTCCTCTGGGTCTACCAGATACTTAAATGGATTCCCACCTATGTGCTGGGCATAGAGGGAGAAGTGGTCGGCATAACCGGGCTGGCGCTGGCGGCAGTGGTTATATTCTGCGCGCCGTTTGTCGACTGGAAATCGCAGCGCAATGAACGGAGCCCGCTGTTTACCGCCTTTGCCGTAGTCAGCCTGACGGTTTTTTTAGTTTGTACCGCGATCGGATTTTTATTTTAACCAGGTCGTAACAGGAATCTTTCT
>CAIYCZ010000008.1 GCA_903924805.1 uncultured delta proteobacterium
AGAAGGTGAACCGAATACCGCCCTGGATATGGTGCTTGGTGCTCTGCTCCTTGAACGGCAGGACCTGGGTATCAGCAGGCCTCTTTCACCACACGACCCTTTTCTGTTGAATAAAGTACCCCTCTTTTTAAAATCCCCCCTGCAAATAAAATCATTTGCTGATGAATGTGCCGGCAGCCTTGGCAGGGAGCCCCATTCGCTCTCCTCGCTCATTACCTTTGCAGCACATCTTATGGAGATTGATATCAAACAGGTTAACAGGAAGGAGGGACAATTCCAATGCGCAGAAGGCGCAGACCTGCCCCCGGCACTCAGGCAGGCGGTTGAGCCGATCTATGCCGCGGTATTCAATGCCCGTGGTGTTTTTGAAGAAGCCTTTAAAGGACTGACTCCTGAGGAAAGTCTTTTTGTAAAGAGAAATTTTGCAGGGCTTCTCTTTTCCGGCTCACCTGAAAAGGGTTTTACCCGCAAGCAGGATCAGGATGAAACAGAACGGGCCATGCATCTTGCAGCGCGCATTGACAGAAAGAAAATGCTTGAGGCAGCATGTATTGTTTTATCTGCTATTGACAAGGCTTTGGAAATTTTGCGCAGAGAAGATTTTTCACATGCAGCGTGTTTCATAAAAAAAGAGACAATACTGACTAACACACCGCTTGGTGAGGTGATTATTGGCGGCCCGGGCAATAATCACTACACCGGTAAAATGCCTCTACTGTTGATTGATGTCGGGGGAGATGACCACTATAGTTTTTCAGAATATAACCCGTTGAGCGTGGTTATTGATGTATCCGGAAA
Source organism: uncultured delta proteobacterium (assembly GCA_903924805.1). Taxonomy (GTDB): domain Bacteria; phylum Desulfobacterota; class WTBG01; order CAIYCZ01; family CAIYCZ01; genus CAIYCZ01. The sequence goes on from CAIYCZ010000008.1 coordinate 799, forward strand.
TGATACCTACGAATCATCTGACAGCGCACCCCTCGGCGCAGGGATTATGGGCATGGGTTTTCTTATTGATGTAGCAGGGGATGACCAATACCTCGGCCAGAACTTTTCCTTTGGCTGCGGATTTCTGGGAGTCGGTGTTCTCATGGATGAAAAGGGTAATGACCGGTATATATCCAGGACTATGACACAGGGAGCCGGTGCGCTTGGCCTTGGTATTTTATGCGATGCAGAAGGAAATGATTTTTATCAGTGTACCCTCTACGGTCAGGGATTTGGCTTTAGCGGCGGCTGCGGCCTGCTCATTGATCACAAGGGTAATGATTCATTCATCGCAGGTGGTGTCGTTTCTGACTACCGGGAAAAAAACAATGCCTTCCAGACCTATTCACAGGGGTTTGGCCTGGGGTGCAGAAATTTTGCCGCCGGGGGCATCGGGATGTTATACAACGGGGAAGGGGACGACACCTACGAAGGAAGCTATTTCTGCCAGGGCTCAAGCTACTGGCTCTCTATGGGGATGCTCATTGATGCAAACGGTAATGACCAGTACCGGGCACGGCGCTACTCTCAAGGCTCAGGCATTCACGCAAGCATCGGGGCGCTGATTGACAAAGAGGGGAACGATCTTTACCAGTCCTGGGCAGTCTCGCAGGGGTGCGGCCATGACCGCGCTATCGGCATGCTCTGGGACAGCCGGGGAGATGATCGCTATGAAGCCGAATGGCTCAGCCAGGGAAGCGGCAATGATTCAGGCATAGGGATTTTGCTTGACGAGCATGGCGCTGATACCTATACGGCAGGCACCCACGGGACGCAAGGGTGCGGCATGTATGATGAACGACGGGATGAGGCAAGCATCGGGGTGCTCGTTGATGGTGGCGGAAAAGATGTGTTTTCAGGGAATGGAAGGGATAAAAAGCTGTGGACCAGTGGAAAGATTGGCGGAGGAGTGGATGCCGATGGAAATCTTCCGGCTGTCTGGGATGAGCCGCTGCAGAAGGCAGAAGGCAGGGGGCAGAAGACAGAGGACAGAGGACAGAAGGCAGAGGGCGGAAGGCAGATAAAATGGAATGTAGTAGCCGAACTGGAAGCACCTCTTTTCCAGGAGGATTCCTGGGAAAAGGCTGCAGAGGCGCTCGCAAACAAAGGGGCGTCTATCATTCCCTCGCTGCTTCGGTATCTTGAGATAAAAGATGTAGGTGTGGGGAGGACGCTCGAAGAAACTTTTAAAAAGATAGGAAAAAGGCGCATTGAAGACCTGCAGCATATTGCAGTGCAGAAGGATACCGGGCTGTCTGAAAAAACATTTCTGCTGTATGTGCTTGGTGATATCGCAAACCCAAAATCAAAAGACCTATTTTTAAAAACGCTGCGGGATAAAGACAGTCGTGTTCAGGCACTGTCTTTGCGGGGATTGTATAAGTTGAACGCAAGCCCGCCCATCAAAGATGCAAGGCAACTGGTAAAAAGCAAGAATGCAGATGTCAGGAAGTACCTGGCCCTGTCTCTTCGAGGCTGCAGCGACGGCGCAGTGATTCGGCTGCTTAAGAAACTTCAGCAGGACAGAGATTTCAATGTCCGGTATGCAGCCGCCCGGTCAGCCGGGAAATAAAAGACTGGCGGTGTTGTCCATATTTTGCCATAGTAATTAGGTTTCCACTATAACGGACTTGTCAGCACAACACAAAGGAGGCCCTATGTCCATCAAGGAAATTAAAGCAAAAGACCTGAATGTAAAAAAGTTTATCGCGGAGAAAGCAGCAGAAATTGCCCGGCAGGTGGGAGGCGGCTACGCCATCAATGCCCTTTCCGGCGGCGTGGATTCCTCTGCCGTTACCATGCTCGGGCACCTGGCACTGAAAGACCGGCTGAAGACCTGCTTTATCGACAACGGCATTATGCGCAAGGGAGAGCCGCAGTTGATTGTCAGTATTTTCAAAAAGCTTGGGGTGAAGGTTGAAATTATTGATGCGCAGAAGAAATTTTTTGCCGCCCTCAGGGGCCTTGAGGACCCGGAGGAAAAGCGCGAGGCAATTACCCAGACATTTTACAAAGACGTTTTCGGCAAACTGGTGAGAAAAAGCAATGCCCGGTATCTTCTGCAGGGCACCATTCTCACCGATATTGACGAGACCGTTGCCGGTATAAAGCGGCAGCATAACGTGTTTGAGCAGTTAGGCATTGACCCTCAGGAAGCCTTTGGCTACGGAATTATTGAGCCGCTTGTGCAATTGCGCAAAGACGGCGTGCGCAAGCTTTCAAAAGCGCTCGACCTGCCAGAATCAATCTACAGCCGGATGCCGTTTCCCGGTCCTGCCCTGGCTGCACGCGTTATCGGCGAGGCAACGCCGGAGCGGATCGCCGTGGTGAGAGAAGCCACGGCAATTTTAGAAAAGGAGCTTAAAGGAGTAAAGGCATTCCAGTACATGGCAATTCTCCATAAGGACCGCATCCCCGGCATGCGTAACAATAAAC
>CAIYCZ010000009.1 GCA_903924805.1 uncultured delta proteobacterium
ATACAGGTATTATAGGGAATAATATCGCTGGTTTTCAGCACAAACACCTCTTCTGCCTCTCCCAATCGATAGAGGATGAGCAACAGAAGAAACGTGGCATGCAAAATTTTAGAGCACTGGTGCATGATTAAGCGTGAGTTAACCCGGCAAGTAAAAAGGGTTGTTTTTGATTAAAGTTATATATGGTTATGATATTAGGATTGATAGTTACCGGCATGTTTTTACATTTAAAGCATAGAACGAAATCAACTACAAGTATTTATTTGGCTAAAATGAACCAAGTTTTCCGCCTCCAACCATGGTTTTGGCTGAAATAAACCAAAAGTATCCAGGGTAAAATCCTTTGATTGCATGATGGCGCTATGCCATGACAGGTGATAATATGTTAAAATAACTTCACTATTTTATTATGCTGATTTAAATCATAGGGCCCCCGAATATTTGGCACCTTCCTTGTAATATCTTTATTAAACAAAATTGAACCATTTACATTATTGATACCAACGTCTGATATTAAAATTTAAAGCCATCCATAGGGATTAAAGCAGTGACCGCGTACTTCTCCAAAAACTGGGAAAAGAAAAAAAGGCAGCAAAAAAGGGTAGTCATAACGGGGATAGGGGCAGTAACCCCTCTGGGAAATGATATACAGACAACCTGGGAAAACCTCATCAGAGGAAAGTCGGGTATCGGCCCGGTTACCATTTTTGACGCTTCTACCTATCCGGTAAAAATTGCTGCTGAGGTAAAAAACTTCAATTTTGAAACTCTGATTTTCTCTGAAGAACTGGACCGGTTTCTTGGACGCAGCACCAGGTTCTGCCTCAGTGCTGCCAGCGAAGCATTTAAAAGCGCGCACCTGAATCTTGAGGACATGGACACAGAGAATGTCGGTATATCGCTTGGCTCAAATGAAGAATATGCCGCCATGTCGCTGTTTGACCGCATGTTTGACGCTGAAAAAATAGTTGAGAGCATCAAAGCCCGAAAGCAAGTGCAGCCAAACGGTCCTACCAATGCTCATCTTTTTTCCTCAAGGCCGCTTGGCCAGATCTGGCCGCTGCGCAGAAGCGCTCACATGGCTGCAAATCTCCTTTCCATACTGCACAATATTCAGGGGCCGATCAGCACGACCTCAAGTGCCTGTGCTTCATCTGCGCAAGCCATTGGAAAGGCGATGCGCATGATCCAGGATGGAGATGCAGAGGTTGTTATTTCCGGCGGATGCGACTCTATCATTGGCGAGACAGCCCTGGCCGGCTTTTCACTCCTTGGCACCCTTTCCAAACATAACGCAGAGCCTGAAAAAGCCTCCCGACCCTTTGATCTGAAGCGGGATGGATTTATTCTGGGAGAGGGAGCAGGAATCCTCGTGTTAGAAGAGCTTTCCCACGCGAAAAAACGCAATGCACCCATTCTTGCAGAACTTGCCGGCTACGGATCCTCATCTAATGCCTACCGGCTTACCTCGTCTCCGGAGGATGGGAGCGGATCTGATATCTGTATCGGGAAAGCATTACAGGACGCCGGATGCACTATTGAAGATATAGACCATATAAATGCCCATGGAACTTCAACCTATATAAACGACAAGTGCGAGACAGCTGCTATTAAAAAAGTGTTTAATGAGCGCGCCTATGACATTCCGGTGAGTTCCAATAAATCTATGCTGGGACATCTTATTGCCAGTGCTGCCTCCATAGAGCTCATCATCAGTGTACTCACCCTCAAAGGGGGCATAATTCCTGCGACCATAAACTACGAGAATCCTGATCCTGAGTGTGATTTGGACTATGTCCCGAACGAGCCCCGGGAAAAGCAGGTAGAGACCATTCTATCCAATTCCTTTGCCTTTGGAGGACAGAACGCATCCCTGGTAGTGAAAAAATTTAACTGAGCGGTCAGCGCGGGGTGACCACGAAGACGGTAGGCATCTCTCCACACAGAACGACCGTTGAGAAAAATCGATGCGTTTATCAAACAAAGCACGGGGATCTGGCATTAATTTCTACCGGCTACAGCACCTTACCCATACAAAGTTCAACCACCCCACAGTCTAAACCTGCCACCAGTCACATCAGGGCTGACTCTAACTATGTGGATTCTTTCCACCTACATCCGGATGTAACACAGAGCCGTTCAAGCCGCGTTTTTATACATGCACCTGAACATTTAAGCACGGCAATAAGCATATGAACAGAAGAGCAGTCATTACCGGCCTGGGGGTTATATCCCCCGTGGGAATTGGAATAGAGGAAAACTGGAAGCACCTCCTTGAGGGAACGTCGGGGATTGAACGATTCTCACGCCTCAATGCTGAGCACCTTCCGGTTGTGCTGGGTGCAGAGGTTAAAAATTTCAACCCCAAACAGTTCATAACAGATAAGAGGGCCCTCCGGCTTTCTTTCTTAAACGTACATCTTGCTCTTGCTGCTGCCAAGCTTGCGGTTGATGATGCACAAATCCCTCTTGACCGGATAGACTCCACCCGGTTCGGGGCAATCATTGGGTCAGGGGGTGCTGGATTTGATGACGGACCGGACCTTGAAGACCTGAAGGAACCGATTCTCAGATCCTGGGATGAAGAAAAAAAGAAATTCGACTCTTCCAAATTTGGCGCACAGGGGGTGCCTGTTGCCTATCCCCTGTATATGCTAAAATGCCTGCCCAATACTGCCTTCTACTACATTTCTCTTTTTTATAATATCCAGGGAGAAAATGATAACATCATTTCTTCCTACACGGGCGGCTCACAGGCCATCGGTGATGCCTTTCGCTCGATCAGGCGCGGCGATGCAGACATACTTATCGCCGGTGGCTATGACTCACTGATTACCCCAAATACTATCTTCAGCCTCCATGCATTGAAGATGCTTTCATCCCAACAGGATCCCGCATGTGCCCCACGTCCCTTTGACAGCCTGCGTGACGGCATGATTGCCGGTGAGGGCGAAGGATTTGTAATCATGGAGGAGCTCGCCCACGCACAGAAGCGGGGGGCTCACCTGTACGCTGAGATATCCGGCTATGGCAATGCTTCAAGTGCATACCACGTTTACAATCCGTCTCCTACCGGCGACGGGATCAGGAGAGCGGTACTGCGGGCGCTGCAGGATGCGGCATGTGCGGCAGAATCGATTGACTGGGTCAATGCAGATGGTATTGCGACACAGGAGAGCGACCGGGCAGAAGCTCACGCGCTTACATCAGTGTTCGGGGAATATCTTCCCCGCATCCCGGTAAGTGCTACAAAATCAATGACCGGGCATTTGGGAGCGGCTTCAGGATCGGTGGAGGCTATATACTCAATTCTTGCTCTTCAAAACGGTATTCTCCCTCCAACTATTAACTATGAACATCCGGATCCCGGCTGTGCCCTGGACCTGGTTATACAAACTCCCCGAGAGAAAAAGATAAACACAGCTCTCACCATTAATCAGGGTATTGGCGGCCAGTGTACCGCACTCATTTTAAATGTGGTATAATTTACTATTTTGCTAGTAATAGCCCTAACCTGAGATGAGGACGGAGCAGGTGAAATTAAAAGATACGGTTGCCATTGTTAGTGGAGCATCAGGAGGAATAGGGAAATCTATTGCAGTCCATCTGGCTGCAGAGGGCGCAGCCGTTGTGTGTATCTGCTACAGCAACAGCCGGAAGACTGAAGAGGTTGTCCAGAGCGTTCAGGATGCGAGAGGAACAGCCCCCAGCTTCCCGGGGAGGGCTTGATGCGTTTACCCGCGCTTGCCCACCGTAGAGCTTGCTCCGAAAAATATACCGGTGAAGTTGTCCGGTTTGACGGAGGTTTTCGAGGTTAAGCACCGCAAACTTTATAGAAAGGATGAACAGGCACCATGATGGATGAAAAAGAAATTTTTGAAAAGGTAAAGAAAAGTATTGTGGACGCGTTAGGCTCTGATGAAAAAGACGTAAGGCCCGAAGCCCTACTGTTTGATGATCTCGGGGCAGAATCCCTTGATCTGCTTGACATTATTTTTCGCCTCGAAAAAGCGTTTACCATCAAGCTTCCCCGGACCAGCATTCAGAAAAAATTCCTTGCCGCAGAAGGTCTTACAGAGAAAGACATGATTGTTGATGGAGCGCTCACTGCGCTGGGGGCAGAAAAACTCAGGGAAAAAATGCCGGAAGTTGACCGTGAGCGTATCCATGAGGGATTCCATGTTGATGACATACCACTCCTGTTTACCGTACAAACCTTTGTTACCATGGTGAAATGGGCTCTTGCAGAAAAAGAAATGGCGGGGGCATAGGGTTTCTATGACCATCGGAACCGATATTACTGAGGTTAAAAGAATCGAACAGCTGGTTAATACTCATGCACAGTTTGTGACCCGTGTTTTTACGCCCCGGGAAATAGCATACTGTGATCAGAAAAAGAATAAATACGAGCATTTTGCAGCGCGTTTTGCAGCAAAAGAGAGTGTCATGAAGGCAGTAGGGAAAGGGTGGCTGCAGGGCCTCAGCTGGACTGATATTGAGATCATAAACCTTCCTTCCGGCGAGCCACGCGTCAATGCGTATGGCACCTTAAAAGAGGTCATGGTGCAAAAAAACATAACAGCCCTGTCTGTGTCGCTTTCTCACTGTAAAAACTATGCAGTGGCCATGGTGGTTGCACAGTGATCAATTACTGCTGGGTGTAACCCTGGAGAGTTTTCAGGAAGATGGCAGCATTATTAGGGCAAAAGCCCTTGTTAACGAGAACCCGGCCGCAACCCTCGGGGCTGGGTTTGCGCATGTGTCCCGCGAAGAATACCTGCAGACATAGTGTGCGTGACAAGTGCTTGGCGTTGAACCTTCAACCTCTCATGAGTATAAGGAGCTGGCATGAAAGTACAGATACCCGGTTTAAATAGTTCCGGCAGCACCCGCCCCGATGCGGTTGAGCGGGTGTCTCCGGGAAGGCGCATTTTCAATGATGCCTTTATTACCCGCGGAAAAAACAGTTCACTGGCCAGTTTCTATGTCACCCTTGCTGCCCGGCTGGATGCTGCAGAACAGTTTATCGAAGCGTCTTTTAAGCGCACCGGCGTCCGGCCGTCTCGTACCTGTCTTTTTGTGAAGGCATGCGCGCTGGCCCTCAGGAAGCACCCCGGGGTGAATTACATGTTGTCAGGCAGTGGCAGAAAAATTATAAAGCCGTCATCCATTGACATCGGCGTAAGTGTTGCCGGCGAGGGGACGTTTACGCCGGTGATTGTTCTGCGCAGCGCAGATCAAAAATCTATTCTTGAAATCAGCACCTGGCTCAGGCAGGAAAGTGAAAAAGCCCGGGCCACTGAAGCCGTGAACATGGCCCTTCTGGACCGCCTGGGCCGTTTTCTGCCATTCACTTTCCTCAGAAAGTTGTTCCTGCGTTATTATATTAATCATCACCGGGTGCGCAGGGATATGGTTGGAACCTTCCAGATATCCATGCTGCACGGCCCTGAAGTCGAGCTGGGGGGGGGGATAACGTTTCTTACCACTGCGATTCTCGGGGTAGGGGGAAAATCTTTAATGCCCTGTGAACGCAACGGGACACTATCCTGGTCCCCGTGCGTGCGCATGACCCTTAATGCAGACCACCGCATGGTGGACGGGATGAAGGCTGTTAATTTCGGCAGGGAGATAGTGCGCCTGCTGGAAAACCCGGAGGAGCTGGAAGACCGATGATCCTTTGCTTCTGCATCGTTATTGTCTATGCCTGTTTTCTGCCGCGGTTTTTTGATACGAACCGCCTGAGGTAATGACCGTGTAATACCTGTATCTCAAAACTAATACATGCGTGCGTTACAGAACATCGTGCTGCACCAGTTACCCGTAAACAGTTGCCGTTAAATCTATTAAAACATCCAGGGGTAATAACATGGATAAAACAGTTCTGCTCACCGGTGCAAATGGTTTCTTGGGGAGCCATCTGGTACCTGAATTAGTGAAAAATAATTTCAGGGTTCTATGTCTGCTGCGATCCCAGAAAGGGCTTTCAGCCCATGACCGGCTTCGCAAAGCCCTTGAGTCCGTGTGTCACGGGGGTGAGGATCTATCTGAAATCATGTCCTGTGTTGATGCGGTGGAAGGCAGCATTGAGCGTGAAGACTTCGGTCTTGATGAAAGAAAACTCGATGCCCTCGCACAACAAGTGGATCATGTTCTGCATTGTGCTGCAATGACAACGTTTTTACCGCATCTTTCCAAAGAGCAGTGGAAAGCCAATGTGCAGGGAACAGACCATATTGCCCGCTTTGTACTCCGGTGCAGCCCGCGTGACGGGCTTCACTATGTCAGTACCGCCTATGTGGCTGGTGACCGGAAAGACCTGGTGTATGAAGACGAGCTTGACAAGGGCCAGGGTTTTTTGAGCGGATACGAAAAGAGCAAGTTTCATGCTGAGAAATTACTGCGCCAGTACCAGAAGGAGCATAATCTTAAAATAACCACCTACCGGCCCGGTATCATCGTTGGTGATTCAGAGTCAGGCAGGACGGTGCTGTTTAACGGTGTGTATCTGTTTGTGCGGTTTTTCCAGGTGGCAAAGCAGTCTGTGGACGATACCCGTCAGGGAAAAGTCGTCATACCGGTCCGCTGTCTGGGCAATCCCGAAGTTACCAAAAATTTTGTTCATATTAACTACGTGGTTAACACGATTGCCAGGCTTTTTATGCTGCCCAAAGCACATGGCGCAACCTATCACATTACCCACGACAATCCCCCAAAGCTCGGGGAACTCGGCGATGTCATGCAGGAGGTGCTGAATATGGAGGGGATGGAGTTTGTGGAGGAAGAGGCTTTTCGTGAGAGTCCTGCAACAGAGCTTGAAACTATATTAATGGAGCAAATCGGGGTGTATGCTCCCTATCTTCGCAGCGAGCCTTCTTTTGATAAGGGAAACATTAAAAAAGTGCTCAGCGAAGATGCCATCCCGCAATGCCCGCCCATGGACCACCAGGCGCTGGAAAAGCTCTTTTGCTATGCTATTGAATCAAACTGGGGGCGCAAGCGCAGTACCTGACGTGGTGCGTGATCCCTTATATCTCATCCCCGGGCTTCCATTCATAAATTTTTGCCGGGTTTTCAATATAGCTCTTTAAATAATTAATCCCCGGAAACCCCTCCCCGGCATCAAATGCCCGGTGATCCATGGTGACAAAGAACGTTATAACATGCCGTGGCACAATCTGGCCATTGACGACCCGTGGCTCAAGCCTTAAATCGCTCAATCCCATCATGAGAATTTCCGGCGGGATGATTACCGTAACGGTCTGATTTCCCGAAACCATCATCCCATTGTTTGCGAGCGTGCAGGTTGCACCCAGGAACTCTGATACCTGGAGCCTCTGCTCTTCAGGCACATCCTGAAACTCAGGGTCTGGTTTCGGGCGATTCCAGAGAAGCGCCCGGAGCACAATCCACATAACTGAGAGCTCCTTGAAATTAAGTTGCTTCACCATGGTCTTGAAGTAGGCAAATGCAATCCTCCGATAAAGCTCGTTTGCATCCGTCCGTCTGGCGCGCCGGGTCAAATCCTTCATCTCGCTTGCCACCGTTACAATATCTTTAAGATGCGCATTGCGCACAACAGGCTTGATAACACCAAACTTCGTATTGACGGTATAGCTTATATTAATATCCTCAGAAATATACAGGGTACCGCCATTGCGCCAGCGTCGATAATCAAGAAAAGCATTTACGCCCGGGACGTAATAGAGGCTATGAGCAATTGCCTTGAGAAAGAAGGTTGAGTAGTTCCTTCTTAATGCTCGCCGCAGACGAAAATGCTCCGGGGTTTCTCCTTCTTCAGGCTTCAGTTTTGGTTCGCTTGTCTTTGCATATTCGATAAGCGGAGTTATGTCGAAGTGCGTGATCATGGCTGCGTGTGGAATGTTCCGCGCTGACTGTGAGAGCGCGTAGGCAACACTCTGCCGCAGAAAATTCAAGGGTTTAACCTCTTTTATCTTCACATGCTCACGAATGTAGGCGATTTTATAATCCTGAAACATAGCTGTGTACCGGCATTTGCGTGGGTGTACGGCTTCTGACTTTCACAAGACGCGGCTTGCGAGGTATAGAGCCAGTTGCCCTTTTCTTTAATCGGTTATTTAATAACCGAAGGGATGCAGGGCTGTCAACAAAAATTATCACTTTCAGGAAGCCCCTCCGCTGGCTGAAATATGGAGCAGAACAAACCTTCTCTACAGGTATCCCAGCCCTTTCAGCTTTTCTATAACATCCTTCTGATCCTCTTCCGTCAGTATGTCCGCTGTCTCCCGGATCTCGCCTGCTTCTCTGTATTCTATGGAATGTGCTGCCGCAAATTCCTCCCGGATAATCTCGGTCAGCACCTTTCCCTCCATATCCCGGGGAATTTTCTGCCCCATCAGATACAGCACGGTTGGGGCAATATCCATCAGGTGCGCTCCTGCGACCTTTGTGCCTTTTCGTATGGACGGCCCCTGGGCCACGAGCACGCCGTTCATCGTATGATTTCCCGGCAGTGCTGCTGCCTCAAAAATAACCTTGTTTGACCCAAATCCCATAAAACTGTATGCCAGATACTTGTTCTCCAGCGGCAAATAGGTTATGTCCGGGCAGTATTGTGCATAGGGCCCGCGGAAAGCTTCTTCCCGCAAAACGATATCCCCGCCAACCAGCTCCCCTGTAGCGGGATTTCGCAGGTTCCGCAGCGCCTCGACAATGCGCCGGCAGACATCCTGTGCTTGTTCCTCGCTCTCCACGCATCCTTCCGGGAACACCCCCTTCTTATTAATATAAATGCTTGAGCTGTAGGTGGCAAACGCTGTTGTCCGCTGCCAGTCAATATCATGCACCCCCAGCAGAAAATTGATGCTCCTGCTGGACAGTGTGCGGATAAAGCGCTCGGGATTGGTGTTGTAGAACCTCCAGAGATACTTGAGGAACAGCTTTTTAACAAATACCCTGAGTATGAGTTCGGGGGTGATGCCCTTTTTCCACAAAAAATATCTCAGCTTTGAAAGGAAGCGGTTTTTTAGCTTAATAAAACCGTTCTCCAGCAGCCAGGTGTTTATATCTATCATCCAGTGGGTGGGGCCAAATCCGTGGTCAGATACAATAAAAACCGTGCTGTCTTTTCCCACCAGGTCTATCAGGCGCGCTATGTTCCGGTCAACCCGCTTATAGTAGTCTATGATTTCTCCATAAAATTTATTCTTTTTATCCGGCTTGAATTGAATATGGCTCTCATCAAAAAAGTTCCACAGCTCATGCTGTATCCGGTCGGTGCCCCATATATGCAGCATCAGCAGGTCGCTCTGATAGCGCTCGTGGAGATAGCAGGCAACATTGAATTTATACTCCATGCTGTCTCTGAGCTCCTTAAGAAACGCGGTGGTATTTGCATCTGACAGGTTAGGGCAGAAAAGCGGCATCCGGAAATACAGGGGATATGCTCCGAATTTCTGCTCTATTTCATCTACCAGCTCCACCGGATAGATGAAATCGCGCTTCCCTGCCGGCGTTAAAAAATCTGATATCATAACCCCATTTACCGGTACCGGCGGATAGGTTACCGGCACATTAAGCACGACAACCCGCTTACCTGCTTCGCTCAAATATTCCCAGAACGCCGTGCCCCGCCTGAGCCGGGCATTAACGGGAATGTCTTTCCCCGTGTGTTCATCCCGTATCAGGAAGTCATAAATCCGGTGCCTGCCGGGATTTACCCCGGTCATGAAGCTTGACCAGGCAGGTCCTGTTATGGGCGGTACAACGGTGCGCAGGTTTCCACTTGCCCCGTTCTCCACCAGTGACTTGATAGCAGGCAAATACCCCTGTTCCATCCAGGGCTTGAGCAGGGTAAAGGTTGCTCCGTCAAGCCCGATAATGAGTACTTTGCCGGTGCTGTTTTTCTCCACGCTGTTTCAATACCTCCTTCTATGTTCCTGTCCTGCGATAGATGGGCCTCTTCTGTGCCGCAAGCTGTTCAAGTAAGTCTGCGCCGGTGTGTCCTGCATTGGTATTGAGAAATATTTGCTGCAGCCGTTTGGTATTGCGCTGAATGGCGGTGTCGTTCAGTACCGTGCGCAGGCAGGTGCGCAGGCGCCCCGGGGTAAGCCGGGAATAGGGAATCCTCAGCGCAACACCGGCAACCTCGCACCTGCGGGCAACCTCCGGAAGATCCTGGGAGATGGGGACTACTACTGCCGGAATGCCATGATAGATACAGTCCTGGGCAATACCCTGCCCGCCGTGGTGAATAACAGCAGTGGCACGGGGTAACATTTTTGCATGAGGGATAAAGCGCTCAATTCTAAAATTTGCCGGCGCAGTTTTTCTGAGTGCTACAATATCCACAACCGGTCCAACGCTCATCACCACCTGATAGGGCTCTTCCTGCAGCGCATCCATGACAATCTGAAAAAATTTGAGCGAGCGGAACACCTGAAAGGTGCCCAGGGTCACATAAATAATCGGTCTGTCCAAGGGTAAGGCATCTATCCATTCATATGAACTTTCAGCATCAATGCTTTTGCCCCACGGGGATGGGCCGATTAAATGCGCCTGGGGAGGCCAGTCTGACCTTTTATACTCAAAGCCCTCACAGGTAAAAATCAGCAGCAGATACGGTGACAGGGTACTGGTGATGACCCCCGTGTGCAGCGCAGGCAGCCCCAGCGATGACCGGATGCGATTAAAATCTCTGTCGAAAAAATAAAAAAACAGCTTCTGTCCATCGCGTATCAGCCGGTACGCCAGGTTAACAAAACCATTCGTGGAAGGCGGCAGCCCCCAGTGGGTAAAGGGCGGTCCATCCCGTGTTGGGATCATGCCTGGCAGCGATGAGCAGGTGGCCCAGGGAAGCTTGGAGAGATCTGCCATCACGCCGCCGGCAAGGGTAATAGAGTCCACAACCAGCACATCAGGCTGATACTGCTGCAGCACTGCCTGCAGTGCCTCAATGGTCTGCGGCGTTGATTCCATGATCAGCTTGAAAAAATAATACTCGCCTATCAGCCCCCGGTATTTAAAAACTTTTTTCGCCGTTTCATTAAGCTCGGTCTTTACGCCCGGCGGCCCTGCAGGGAAAAAGTGAACTCCCTCTTTCTCGATGGGATACCGCATGTCCGTGCCGGTTGCATAGCCAACCGTATGCCCTCTTTTTTTAAGCTCTGCGGCTACGGCCAGGGTGGGATTGATATGGCCTAATGCCGGCACCACGATAAAGAGAAACTTTGCCATAAACGTCTGCCTGAGGAATCTTTCTTCAACAGCGGACACATTCCGTGCTGTTTATGTGCCCAAGTGCTTCGAGTCGCACATACGGTGACATATACAATCCATAGAAACGCTTTCCAATGCTCCCTCAGCACTAAGTCATGAGTGAGTAAATTCGTCATCGAATTTATGAATCAAAGGACTTAGCCAAGTATGCAGTCCCTTCGCTATGTTTCTGCAGATACGGTACGATAGAGTGGTTTTTTCTCTGCTGCAAATCTTTCAAGCAAATCAGCCCCGGTAAGCCCGGCATTGGTGTTTAAAAACACCTTCTGTAAATTCTTTGTATTGCTCTTAATGGTTTCATCCTGCAGAAGTACCCTGACCGTATCCCTCAGTCGCTCAGGTGTCATTTTCGCGTAGTGAATCCTGAGGGATATGCCGGCTTCGGTGCACCGGCGGGCATTTTCATAAAGGTCCCCGGCGATGGGGATAACAACTGAAGGCAACCCGTTATATATGCAGTCCTGTGCAATCCCGTATCCGCCATGATGAATGACTGCCGTTGTGCGCGGCAATATTTTAGCATGCGGAACAAACCGCTCGATTCTGAAATGCGTTGGCGCAGTTTTTCTGAGTGCTGTAATATCCACAACCGGTCCAACGCTCATAACCACCTGATAGGGCTCATTTTGAAGCGCCTGTATAACTATCTGAAAGAAATTCAGAGAGCGATAGCTTTGAACAGTGCCCAGCGTTGCATATATGACGGGCTTATCCGCAGGGAGCATATCTATCCAGTCAAAACTGCTTCCGGTGACAATATTTTTACCCCACAGGGACGGCCCGATAAGATGAGCCTGTGGTGGCCAGTCAGAGCGTTTGTATTCAAAGCCCTCACCGCTGGGAATAAGGATCAGAAACGGGGAGAGCGTGGTATTTATAATGCCATACCGTATAGGCGGTAACCCCAGCGAAGAGCGTATTTTATTAAACTCTCCGTCAAAGAAGCGGTAAAATATTTTTTGTCCACCGCGTATCCACGCATAGAATAGTTTCATAAAAATGTTTTTTGCAGGGGGCAAGCCCCAGGAGGTATAGGGAGGCGCATCACGACTTGGAATCATCCCCGGTACTGAGGACACGGTAACCCAGGGCAGTTGAAACAGCTCTGCCATCTCGCCACCGGCAAATGTCAGAGAATCCACCACGAGCACATCCGGCTTATAATTTTCAATAGCAGATTTCAATTCATTTATAGCCACCCGGTTCTCATCCAGAAGCATCCTTAAAAGATAATAATTACTCAGCAATCCCTTTACTGTCAGGGCTTTCTTCGCGGTCTCATTCATCTGGCTGAGGCCTGCAGCCCCCGCCTGCAGAAAATCAAACCCTTCACTTTCTACAGAAACCCTTACATCACTGCCGGTAGCAAATCCTACCCGGTGACCCCTTTTTTTCAGCTCATATGCAACCGGCAGCATGGGGTTCAGATGCCCTAATGCCGGAATTACAATGAAAAGATAGGTTGCCATTGTTTGTTTATATTTTTATGCTATTGAGTATAAATGTTCTGATGCGTGCACAGCAAAAATTTTGCTTTTTAAAACAGTTTGATAGTAGCAAAATAAATTCAATAATGCAATATTTTAGGGCAGAAAACAATGGCGTATTTTGTAAAATAGGCAGATGGTAGCATTAATGGATGAAGTGAAATTCAGGGCAACTCAGTCAACCATTGAGCAATGAGCACAGCATCTTCTGTGGACGCAGTCATGTGGCATGGAAGCGACACTATTTATAAAACCACAAAAAAGCTTCTTATGTGACAAATAATTTTGTATTATCAAACGATGAATTGAGACATAATGGTTTTTTGTCACTATTTCCGTCCAAGAAAGAAACAATTACATGGAAAGATTGAAAGGCAAGAGAGCGGTCATAACCGGAGCGGGAAGCGGTTTGGGGAGAGCTCTTTCCCTTGAGCTTGCAAAACAGGGCTGGCGGATTTTAGTTACCGATATTCAAGAGGAGCGGGCACAGGAAACGCTGAAACTCGTAGAGGCGGCAGGGGGCTATGGAGAATCGTTCTGTTGCGATGTTGCTGATAAAAATCAGGTTGCTGCTATGGCAGATAAGGTGTTTTGCGAGTGGGGAGGAGTTGACCTTCTGGTTAACAATGCCGGTGTAAGCGTGGCAGGATTTGTTGGCAGCTCACCTCTTGAAAACTGGCAATGGATTGTTGACATTGATCTTTGGGGTGTAATTTATGGATGTCATTTTTTTATCCCGCAGATGAAAAAAACAGGGGCTGGCCATATTGTCAATATTGCTTCAAATGCAGGAATTTCCAGTTTGCCTGAAATGGCGCCTTATAACGTCACCAAGGCCGGGGTAATCAGTCTTTCTGAAACGTTGCGGTCTGAGCTTGCGCCAAGCAATATAGGCGTTACTGTAGTATGCCCCACTTTTTTTACCTCTAACCTCCTGGAAAACTTTCGTTATGATACCGAAGAACAGTATAAGATAGCAAAAAAATTGCTTACCTGGTGGTTCTCCATGGATCCCCATGATGTTGCCCGGCGTATTCTCAAGGCGGTACGAAAAAATAAACTGTATGTGCTTCCCCAGATCGACGCCAAGTTTGTCTGGTATGCCAAACGACTTTTTCCCTCTGCTTATTTTCGTGTTCTGAGTTTTTGTTATCGGCGGGGTATACATAAATGGCTTTTAAAGGTATGATTCCTTGTTAACCCCAAAACGGTTAAAAATATCTTCGTATATTTAACCCCATAATAATCTATCAGCTATTTGTACACTGGTTTTTTTCAATGCTATCAAAAAATTCACCGCTCAAGCCCCTCTCGCACCAGTCACCATGCGTATCATTAAAAATACATTAAAAATATTTTATTTGACACCAGTTTCAATAATAGATTAAGCTTTTAAGATACGATACATTTCCTGTGCAGCAGGTGGAGGAATTCCATGTGTAAAAGAGTTTTCGTGACCGGCGGTTGCGGGTTTCTGGGATCACATGTCTGTGAATATTATATGCAAAAAGGCGCACAGGTCGTTTCCTACGATAATCTGGCAAAGCATGAGATAGAAAGAACCGGCTTTGCAGCAGAGAAGGCGCGAAATTATAACTGGAATTATCTGAAGGGCATTGGTGTTAATCTTATAAAAGCTGATGTTAGAAATGCTGAGGAGCTGCTTGATGCTGCTGCCGGCTGTGACTACATAATCCACACCGCTGCCCAGCCTGCTATGACCATAAGCTGGGAAGACCCGCGCCTTGATATCACCACCAATGTGATTGGCACCTTCAATGTGCTTGAGGCAGCACGAAAGCTTAAAATTCCGGTAGCATGCTGTGCAACAATCCATATTTACGGGAATAAAATCAATGAGGGGCTTAAGGAAAGCAAAACCCAGTACATCCGGGAACCTGCCGGTATTGATGAAAAATACCCGACACTGGAAGGAACGCTCACGCCGCTCCACGCATCCAAGGCTGCCGGTGATATGTATGTGCGGGTGTACATAGACACCTACAAACTGGAAGCAGCAAGCTTTCGCCTTACCGGCATCTACGGCACACGGCAGTTTGGCGGCGAGGATCATGGCTGGGTAGCCAATTTTTCAATACGCAGCGTGCTGGGCTGGCCCATTACTATTTACGGTACCGGAAAGCAGGTGCGTGACATAGTATATGCTACCGATATCTGTGAGGCGTTTAATGCTTTTTATGTATCGCGCAAGGCTGGTATTTATAATATTGGAGGGGGGAAACAGACCGCCCTGTCTTTGCTTGAGTGTATTGATATCATAGAAAAAGTAAACGGCTTCAGGCCCGAGGTACAGTTTGCCCCTGAGAGACATGGGGATTTGCGGTATTTTATCTGTGATACAAGAAAAGCACAGCGAGAACTTGGCTGGTCACCACAAATCATGCCCCGGGAAGGTATTGAAAAGCTTATTGCCTGGATAAAAGATAACCGGGGTATTTTCAGCGCAAAGGCATAGCTTCACGTTTATAAAAACCGTTCTTATAGCTTTAATCCGAAACGTTATGCCACTTCAATTTTTAAGCTTTCGTCAGGTATCATCTGAATTACTTTCAGGAGATAATTTTATTTATAATTCTTGTACGCGTTGTATCTTGACCATAAAGGAGGTTTAAATCTGGAGGCAGATTTTCAGCTATTTTTTTCTTGTCCCGTCACATTCGTCCTTTCGTCGTTGCTCATTACCCCAATCAGCATCAATCTCTTGCTTTGTCATGAACTGTTTGTCTTCACCGGCAACAAATATTCTTTTAAACTCTCTGATATCTTTATCGTTGACACAATCATTGGTATATAGATGCAATAGAGAAAAAGATGGGCAAGCGGGTAGAATGTCGCGGTCGAGGTAGACCACGGCAACATAAAAATAAATCTGTCCCCTTTTTCCCCCTTTTTCCTCAAAGTCCCGCAATAAAGTATGTATAATGGGTAATTGCTAACTTTGCAATAAAAGCGTACCCCCC
>CAIYCZ010000010.1 GCA_903924805.1 uncultured delta proteobacterium
CTCTTTATCTTTTAAAATCCACCCAGACCCTCCTTTAGAAAAGGAGGGGTACTAGTCCCCCTCTTTTTTAAAGAGGGGTTAGGGGAGATTTTTAAATTAAGTTTATAAACCAAATATTCTGATTTCTTAAGTTCCAGATTTTAAAGGATATTCATTTGGAGAACACATAGGATCTCTCCGTGTCCTGTGGTTTCATAGTATTCCCCTGTTTTCATAAAACTTTTGACAGTACCAAATTATAGTATAGTTAGTAGTGCCTGCGCTGTGTTACTTCTATATAATAGCACTGTTGTATTTCTTTTCAACGTGAAAATTAGTCCCTACGCTTCTTTCTTTATAAGCACTGCACTGATGTACCGGGTGTCTATTTCCTTCTTCCGCACAAGGCTTCCGCATTCATCCCGGAGCAGCTCAAGACAGCTCTGTATAACTGCGGATAATGCCGGTTTATATTCCTCGTTAATCGTATACTGACTGGTAATCCACGACACAGTGTCATTACACAGCCCTTTTTTAAGGATGCCCGGGCTATCATCACGGTCAGCAGGGCTATTAAATATGCTGCTCATAAACTTTCGAAGTTCATCGGTTGAGAGGGGAGCGAGCCGTGTTGTGCCATGGAGCATGTGCTGTGCCATAATGGTAAGGAAAACACAGCGGGCCGTAATTGCACTTTTGTCCTGGAGGGTGGTTTCCGGTATGATATGCTCCTGGAGGTGTGACAGATCGATTTTAAAATGGTCAAAAAGTATTTGTTCGATTATCTCTATTATTGCAAGAATTCGCTCGGTCTCCTGTATCTCTTCCAGCCGTTCAAACTCGCGATATGAAACCCCGCCTTGCCCTTGTGTACCCTCAAAGAATACCGGCCGCAATCGCTCAAGACCTGCAAGAGCATCCCCCCAGGGTGAGTCATAAAATTGCGCCCTCATCTCGCTCTGTTTAAACCAGACATCTCTCTTCTTCCGTTTGGCTCTGTCCCTGAGATTAAGAGCCTGACTGTATCCGACCCGAAACAGAAAATGCATAGGCACTGATTCGATGAGCTTTTTTGCATCGTCAGGGTTATGCCTGCTTAACAGTTCTGTAGCTATGTTCACATACCCCATCACTTTGCTGAGAGACCGCTCCATATCTTTCACTTCGGTTACATCCAGAGAATCGGCAATCATGGTCTTATTTGCGATATTAATTATCTCCTGCTGCATGCACTCCATTGTCTGTCTGCTGTCTACAAGCGCCAGTATCTGATTAAAATACAACCCGCGTTTTTCTCCTGCAAAACGGTGCCTCAGCCGTGGATGAGTGCCGGCGGCGCCTCTTTCCATCCAGTGCTTGAGCCCCTTCTCTTTTAAATAAAATTCTATCTCTTCCACTGCCATGTACTGGTAGACCTGTAAAGCTTCTTCCAGCTCCGGGAACCCTTTATCAGCCACCCTGCTCTGTCGTATATGCACCATATCTTCTTGAAGCTCTGCTTCAAGGCCCCAGATGCAGCTTTCCATGATATAATAAAAATAACTGCTGTTTGCCTGATGGATCAGATGCAGAAACGGTATGGCGAGCAGCCGGGTGTCCTCATCGGCAAACTGAAAATAATAGACTCCGTCCAGCGTCCATGGTGGCAGCAGGTCCTTTGCTTCAGCCAGGTCTATGTCATCGCTTAATTTGAACACCGTGAACAGCTTTTTAAATATACAAATTAAAAACGGCTCATCTGTTTTAGTCAGCCAGTCAAGAACGTATGATTCCCTGCAGCGCAGCATAAGCCTGAGCCACTTTTTTACCGAGGCAACATCAATCCAATCTTTCTTCCAGCACTCTATATCAAGTATATACTGTAGCTGCTCAAACGAGGCACGCGACAGGATGGGCAGCGCATCCTCAGGGCCGATCTCCTTGAGCGTCCAGTATACTTCTTCCACAGGCAGTGACTGGACCAGCTCCTGTGCATCCTGTGCCAGCTCAATGAGCTTTTTGCGCTGTGCCCAGGGTGTACTGAGCACCAGCTCTTGTTTTTCTTCACGGGATAACGCGTTAAAACTGCGTTCTGCTGCCTGAATGTCCGTCACAAAATATTTTTCATATGACCGGTCAGTCAATGTTGTGTTGCTATTTTTTTGCTTTGTTTTCATCTCTGTCAATTTTCTCCATTGCATATCATATGTGTCGTAAGCGACAGGGGGAGGTTTTCAGCGCCACAACAATATTCACAGGGGCTTACGTCACGACCCCGGCAGCGTGCGTATCGTGTACCGGGCAGGCAGCTTCCACAGCCTCCGGCAAAGGGAATGCAATGGGGTCTGGCACTGCATAATTCGCAAGGCACCTGCCGTTCCACTGGTGCCGGGCGGTTGTGTTGTGGCTATGAAAACCTCCCCCTGCCGCTTGCACTGTTTGTGCTCACTCATTCTTTTCTGAGAAGACCCAATGTTTTTATCCCTTCAAGGAAAGATATTGCTTATTTATGAAATTTTAATAGAATGCGGGCAATCATCAGGAATTTATACATTATATATGCATGCTCATTGTGCCAGCACTACTGGACTGCATGCAAGAAAGGGTAGCTATGCATCATTCACAAAATACCTGCACTAAAACACCAAACATTCTGTTTTTACTGATTATTTTTCTATTATGTATCCCAGCACTCGCAAAAACTCAAGAAGATTCTCTATGGCATGACCTTGGGCTCTATGGCGGCCAGATAAAAACCATTGCAGTCGATCCCCTATCAGGATCAATGTTGTATGCTGGAAGCTATATGGGCGGCGGCCTGTTTAAATCTTTTGATCAAGGAGTGACCTGGAAAGAAATTCCCGGTTTTCGCGATACCGAAGTATATGATATTACGTTTGACCCCAATCATCCTGAAACTCTGTGGGTAGCGCATAATCAATATATACAGGTTAGCCGTGACGATGGTGCAACCTGGCAGAAGTTTTTATTTGCTGAAGCTGAAAGCCGCTTCTGCTATGCCGTCAGGATAGATCCCCATGACGCATCAGGTGATACGGTCTATGTCGGCACCGGCGGGCCTGATGGAAGAGATGAATGGGGGGCTGTTTTCAAGACCATTGATGGCGGTGACCACTGGTTTAAAACCAGCCTCATAGCTTCTTATAATGTTCTGCGGCTTTCCATAAATCCATCCCGTTCCGGGGAGATCTGGGCAGCATCGAGCATCAACGTCGGGCTGCCGCAGGGGAAGATTTATGTCACTTCTGACAGCGGCATGTCCTGGGGGAGCTGGGATATCGGGTGGTATCTTGATGATCTTGCTATCCATCCCGTTAATCCCTCACTGATTTTTGCCGCCGGTGAACTCGGACTTATTCGGAAGCTGGATGGCATAGGTAAAGCAACCGGATGGCAGCAGCTTGAGCCGCAGACCCTGTGCCATTCTTTGTGTTTAATCCCTGAAAGCCCTGATACGCTGTATGCAGCGCTTGAAAATAAAATTGCTGCGAGTATTGATGCGGGGAAAACCTGGTCCTATTATACGGTGGCACAGCAGTTTCTGAGCCTTGCTGCAGACCCTCTGCAGTCTGATATTGTCTATGGCGGTGATCTCAATAAAGGTGTTTTTAAAAGCACTGACGGTGCCCGGAGCTTTGCGGAAATAAATAACGGCATCCGCGCAAACCAGATCTTCTCTATTGATAGTTCCCCTGCTCAGGCTCCTTCTATCCTCGCCGGAACGCTTGCCGGAGTATATATCCGCGATGCAACCATGCGCTGGAACCTCATCAATGACGGCCATGCAGAGGCTGTTGCGTTTCATCCTCAGAACGACTCCATCATCTACGCCGGCTTTCCCTTGAAAATAGGGAAAAGCACTGACCGGGGCACGACCTGGAGCTATCAGAGCATATCATCTCTGTCTGAAATGCATGACGTGTCTTCAATTGCGGTCTCGTCACGTGCTCCTGAGCTGGTTGTTGCCGGCATATATTTCTATTCAGGTAAAAAAGGCCGGATAATTAAAAGTACGGATACCGGTGAAACCTATAATCTTATGTGGGAAACCACGGTACCGGTGAATACGGTCAGGATTCACCCTGTCAATCCCCTGGTTATATTCGCCGGCACCGGAAGCTTTTACGCCCCGGTTGCCCCGGGCGGGCTTTTTGTGAGCAGTGACGGCGGTGCGACATGGCAGAAGACATCACTCCAGAATGTTATTGTAAACAGCGTTGCCATAAGCTCCCTTGACCCGCGCATCATCTACGCAGGATGCGGCGGCAGCGATAACGCGTATTCCGGCATCTATAAAAGCAGCGACGGCGGTGCAACCTGGCAGAAGACACCACGGGGGCTTCCTCATGAATATGCAATAACATCACTGCAGATTGATACTGCAAACATGAACATAGTCTATGCAGCATCATTTTATGGCGGGGTCTATCTTACCGTGGATGGCGGAGACTACTGGACACAGATAGGACTTTCAGATTATCTTATTTATGATGTAATTTTACAGGCGCAGCCTTCAGACATTAAACAGATAAAAACAGCTGGTACCGTAACGGCTCCTTTACCTGTTGGCACAATTGTAGCCGGCACCACAAGCGGCATATATCAATACGCGGCCGGTGATACGGGAACCCTGTGCGGCATCATCACCTCGGCAGAAACCGGCGCGCCCATTGATGCTGCTCAGGTATCGGTCTCCTGCGGAAGCTCATGCATAAGCAGCGACGGCTATTACCTGATGCTCGTCCCGTCAGGAACGCATACCATTGAAGTGCAGGCAGCGGGATATGAACGGGCGGATTTACCGGGGATTGCGGTATCTTCAGGCCAGAGCGTGTCATATGATATAGCGCTGCATCCTTCAGACACCACCTGCCCTGCCACTGCCCTGCTGCTGGGCACACCATACCAGAACTATCTTGAGAACCTTAAAGCTTTCAGAGACCGCGTACTGAGAAGGACCAGCCGGGGTAAGCAACTTATATCGCTCTACTATACTGCCGGGGCTGAACTGGTACGCCTTCTCAACGCACATCCGGAATTACGCACACCGTGCTTAAGCGTGATGCGTGAAATCATGCCGGCTGTGGCAGCATCTCTTGCAGATAAGCCGGTCTCAATACCCGCTTCGGTGCTTAATAAAATAGAAACAGTAGTATCA
>CAIYCZ010000011.1 GCA_903924805.1 uncultured delta proteobacterium
CCCGGGAAAAAACATATCGGCAAAGGCGACATTGTCCGGGATGCAGGAGAGGGCATGTGCAGGCAGTGCCATGATGAGAAGAACAGCCCCCGATTCAACTATACTGAATATCTTCCCATCGTAAAGTGTCCGGTTACGTCAAAATAGCAACCGTGTTCTTTTTACCGGATAATAATCCATACTCAGAGATAACCGCAGGCTGAAGCCAGCGGCTACCATTTTTTAAGGAAAGGGTTTGATCATGGAAAGAAAAAGCGTGGCATGTGCAGTGGTTGGTGCTGCAGGACGGATGGGAAAGCGTATCTGCGAGCTCGTTTCAACCTCGGAGGCATTGCGCCTGGCAGGTGCCACAGAGCGGCCTGATTTTCCCCGTCTGGGAGAAACGCTCCAGCAGGCACTTGGCAGTGTCGCTGCTAACGTGAGGCTGGTCGGCAGGTTAGATGAAATCAGCGACCCCTTTGACGTTATCATAGATTTTACGTTTCCTGCAATATCTATGGAAACGGTCAGGTTTGCCAGTCGCACGAAAAAAGCTGCGGTGATCGGCAGCACCGGATTTTCAGGCGATGAAATGGAAGAGATAAAAAAACTGAGCAGGGCATTCCCCTGCGTGTTGGCTCCGAATATGAGCGTGGGAGTAAATACCCTGTTTAAGCTGGTGCGGGAGGTGGCTTTGATTTTAGGTGATGAATTCGATGCGGAGGTTGTGGAAGCCCACCACCGCACTAAAAAGGATGCCCCGAGCGGGACCGCCCTGAAAATTGCCCAGATTCTGGCACAGGCCTATGGCAGGGATCTGACCCAGGTGGGAGTGTATCAGCGCAAAGGATTTATCGGCGAGCGCACAAAAGAAGAGATTGGCATTCAGACGATCCGGGGAGGGGATATTGTGGGTGATCACACCGTACTCTTTTGCGGACAGGGAGAACGGCTGGAACTGATTCACCGGGCACACAGCCGGGATACCTTCGCACACGGTGCGCTACGCGCAGCCCTCTGGGTGATTGATAAACCAAATGGCCTGTATGATATGCAGGATGTGCTGGGGCTGAAGTAGAGAAAAGAAAGAATCCAGAAGCCAGAATACAGAATTAAGCATGTTTTGTTATTATTCTGACTCCTGGCTACTGACTCCTAAATTCTTACTACTTTATAAAGGATAACCGTATGGAGATTTCTCAGGCAGAGCGGCTTAAAAAACTACCACCGTATCTTTTTGCGCAGATTGACCGGATAAAGCAGGATGTTAAGGCACAGGGCGTTGACATAATTGACCTGGGTATTGGCGACCCGGACCAGCCGACACCGGCGCATATCATCGAAAAGCTGAAACAGGCTGCAGCAGATGCTGAAAATCACCGCTACCCGAGTTATGAAGGCATGCCGGCTTTCCGCCAGGCGGTAGCCGGCTGGTATAAAAAGAGGTTTGGTGTTGCGCTTGATCCCCGGGATGAGGTGGTATCGCTTATCGGCTCCAAAGAGGGCATCGCCCATATACCGCTCGCCTTTGTCAATCCGGGAGAGCGGGTGCTTGTCCCGAGTCCCGGCTATCCGGTATATAAAACGTCAACCATGTTTGCCGGCGGCATTCCTGAGATACTGCCCCTGCGCGGGGGGAACGGCTTCCTTCCGGACTTCAGTAAAATTCCTGCCAGCGTGCTCAGGGAGACGCGGCTTATGTTCCTCAACTACCCTAATAATCCAACTGCTGCGGTGGCTGAAAAGTCATTTTTCGAAGAGGCTGTCGCGCTGGCAATAAAACATGGCATCATCATCTGTCATGACTGCGCCTATTCTGAAGTGGCTTTTGACGGCTGCCGCCCGCACAGCTTTCTTGAGGTTGACGGTGCACGGGACGTGTGCATTGAGTTTCACTCCCTGTCAAAGACCTATAATATGACCGGGTGGCGCATAGGGTTTGCCGTGGGGAACCGGGACATTGTTGGCGGCCTCGGTAAAATCAAGACCAATATTGATTCCGGAATTTTTCAGGCAGTGCAGTGGGCCGGTGTTGCGGCATTGAGCGGTGATCAGGGGTGCGTGGAAACAATGCGGGCGATGTATCAGGGGCGGCGCGATGTGCTGGTGAGCGGCCTTAAGAGTGCAGGCCTTGACCTTGCTGTCCCGAAAGCAACATTTTATGTATGGGTGAATGTTCCCCGGGGGTACACCTCCTCTGAATTTACCATGCACCTTTTGCGCACGGCAGGAATAGTCACAACACCGGGAAGCGGATTTGGCGAAGAAGGGGAGGGCTACATCCGCATTGCTCTGACCGTTGACAATGAGCGGCTGAAGGAAGCGGTGGAGCGCATTAAAAAAGTGGGGTTCTAAACCTGTTTGTTTGACGTTTAATATTTCATGTTTAAAGTTTTTCAACCTTAAACTTGAAACTTTAAACTTGAAACTTTAAACTTGAAACTTTAAACTTGACAGTATGCAGAACATCGCCTTTATCGGCATCGGCTCAAATAAGGGGAACCGCACGCAGTCATGCCTTGATGCAATCAGGGCATGTGCTTCATGGAACCGGGGGGTGCTTATCCGGGTATCGTCTCTCTATGAGTCAGAGCCGTGGGGATATGCTGCGCAGGAGTACTTTATAAACTGTGTCATCAAGATTAAGACCGGTGAAGATGCACCTGGTCTGCTTGCATTTATGCAGGAAACCGAGCGGAAACTGGGGAAGCAGAAGGAGTTCCTTTGGGGGCCGCGGACTATTGACCTGGACCTGCTCTTTTTTAATCAGGACATCGTAGATGAGCCGCAGCTCAAGGTTCCCCATCCCTTTCTCCACCAGCGCCGTTTTGTGCTTGAGCCGCTGTGTGAACTGGAGCCCTCCCTGATCCATCCGGTCTTCAAGCAGCCGGTGCGACAACTGCTGCAGAATGTGCAGGATAATAAACGTGTTTATAAAATTGCGGAGAGCCCTCCTTGCTGCGAACAATTATTATTATAATTTTTGTCTACCTGTGCCTGAGAGTGATAAAGGATCTGTTTTTACGGTCGGTATTTCGCAGTAACCGGTTCACCTACCGCCCGGCAGAGACTGATCGCGCTGTTTATACCGGTGAAATGGTACAGGACCCGGTGTGTCAGGTGTATATCAGTGAACACGATGCACTTACCGCAACCGTATCCGGGCAGATCTATTTTTTCTGCAGCAGGGAGTGTATGGAAAAATTCAGGGAGGGAAAAGGATAGAAAGAAGAATGCGGCTACTGCTGTTCTTCTGCGGGAACCTGTTGCTGCAGCTCCTGCAATTTCTGCTTTGCCGCTCCGGCGAAATCCCCTGAGGGATATTCATTCAGCAGCATCTCAAGTCTGGCTTTGGCAGCAGCCGGGTCATTTATGGCGATGAAGGACAATGCCTGTTTGTAGTACGCCTCGGCAACTTTATTGCCTTTCGGGTAATTTTTTATCAGCTCCTCAAACGCAATAATCGCCTCTTCATGTTTCTTTTCTTTAAAATAGCTCTCTCCTATCCAGAACTGCGCGTTATCCGCAAGGTCGCTGGTTTTATACAGCTGCAGAAATTTTTTAAACTGCTCGCGCGCAGCTTCATAGCGCCCGGCCTTAAAGGTGTTATATGCCTCAGCATAGGTCCATTCTGCGGTTGGCTGGGGAGGCGGCTGCGGTGTCTGTCCGGGCAATGGAGGCGGGTAAGGAGCCGGCGCTGCTACACCTTCCGTGCCGGCACCTGGTGCACCGCCGGCAGGTACCGGAGTAGCGGGAGTGCCTGGTGGCCCGGCAGGCTGCACCTGGTTAGTGAGTGCCCCCGGCTGTTCCTCTCTTTGTTTGAGAGTGGCCAGCGCCCGCTCAGTTTTCATGGAATTGTGCTCAATGGTTCCCTGCATGGTCTGGAGGCCCTGCTTTATTTCATCAATTTCACTTGCCAGATCAGCCTGACTTTTGCGCAGGGTTGTGATCGAATCCCGCATCTCCCTGATAGCCTCTTCCTGTGTATCTACCTTTCCCTGGATGCCGGCAGTGCAGCCGGAGCTCAGGGCTGCCAGCACAAGCATAATCAGCGTATAATAGATACGGGATGTCGTCATGGCGTTGCAATATGGTAATGAATGGTACGGCCTCTCTGAGCGGTTTCAAAGAGGCCGTGCGTTGTTATCGTTGTTATCTATACAGAAAGTGGCATCGTCTGTTTTTGGCCCAGGCTGATTCAGCGTGGCCGGGGTCAACAGGCCGTTCCTCGCCATAGCTTATGGTTGAGATGCGGTCTGCACTGACACCAAGATCAGCCAGATATTTTTTAGCGCTGTGCGCCCTTCGTTCACTCAGTGCCAGGTTATATTCGGCAGTGCCCCGCTCGTCACAGTGCCCCTCAACAAGGACCTGCGTGGATCTATTTTTTAAAAGCCATTCCCCCATTTTGTTAAGGGCGGTCTTCCCCTCGGGAGACAGGACGAACTGGTCGTAATTAAAATAAATGTCCTTAAAGCAGGCAGCCATTTCAGCCGTCGCTTCATTCCATTTTGGCCCTCCTGCCTGTGCCTCCTCAAGCCCTTCTTCACCCGGCTTTTTAGATTGAGCAGCAGCATTTTCATCTGTTATGCCGGTATCTTTTTTGACGCCCTTTTTAGTACAGGAAAAAGACACGGCGACACAGAATATCAATAGGA
Source organism: uncultured delta proteobacterium (assembly GCA_903924805.1). GTDB lineage: Bacteria > Desulfobacterota > WTBG01 > CAIYCZ01 > CAIYCZ01 > CAIYCZ01. The sequence goes on from CAIYCZ010000011.1 coordinate 4,638, forward strand.
TTATAAGGATTGGCTGTGAGTATCGTTTCATTGTTGCATCTCCCTTCGTTAATTAGTAGTTGCTCTGTATATATCAGTTACCTTGCTTGTTAAGCGACGGAGACCAGGCAGGGCTGGTCTTTTCTCCTCCACCGCTGGTTATCTTTTTCTGGCCCGCTCCGTCAGCGCGCATAATGTAAATTTCTTTTTTACCGGTGCGACTGGAGCTGAACGCTATAAACCGGCCGTCCGGTGACCATGACGGGTTTTCATTTCTGCCCTGGTTGTGCGTCAGCTGCTGAAACTGGGTGCCATCGGTGCTGATGGTGAAAATGTTAAACGTGCTTCCCTGCTGCCCCGCATACACGATTTTATTCCCCCGCGGGGACCAGTCAGGTGAGGTGTTGTAGGAGCCTTCGAAGGTTATGCGTCGTACCTTTTTGCTCTGTACCTCCATGATATAAATCTGCGGGTTCCCTGACCGGCTTGAAACAAACGCTATCTCCCTTCCATCCGGAGACCATGATGGAGACACATCGGTTGCCCAGTCATCGGTCAGGCGCTCCAGCTCTCTGCTTGAGATATCAAGCAGGTAGATCTCAGAATTACCGTTGTTTAAACTTAATGTCAAGGCAATTTTTTTTCCGTCAGGTGACCACGAAGGAGTAATGTTGATGCCCTTTTTATGGGAAATTCTTTCGGTCTTTCCGGTGCTGATGTCTTTGATATAGAGATCGGGGTTTTCATCCTTATAGGAGGTAAAAGCTATCTTTTGGCCGTCACGGGACCATGCCGGACAGAGGGTGATCGAGTTGTAGGCAGTAATAATTTCCGGGTGTGCCCCGTCAAAATCCATGATGTAGATATCGCTGGAGCCCCCCATGTTTTTTACAAAGGCAATTTTTGTTTCGAAGATGCTTTCTTCTCCGCTGAGAATCTTGAATACTTCGTTAGAGAATTTGTGGGCTATCAGCCGGCTGTCTGAAACTTTGCCAGAGTAGCGCTTGCCGACGATGAGCTGACGCTGCACAGCATCAAACAGGCGAATCTCGACAACCAGGTTGCTGCCGGAAACCGAAAACCCTCCGGTAACCAGAGCCTCCGTGCCAATCATTGTCCAGGCATCCCACTTGACGGTACTGGCCGTAAGACCGGATGCCGCGGGGTCCTGGGATATGGCGCTTGCATCCAGAACGCGGAAGAACCCCGACATATCAAGATCCTGTGATATGACCGCAGCCATTTTTGTGGAGATAGTGTCTGAATCAGGCCGGGTTCCCGTATTCTTAAAGTTCGGAATGGCTATGGGGAGCCGCGTGGCAAAGGGGGAAGAGATGTCAATATAGACTTTGGCTGCTCCCGTAGCGGGGAGCGCCACACCAAACAGAGCAATGAGCAGCAGGCAGTATACTTTTTTCATGGCATTTTAACGGTATATTTATTGCTGTTGCGGGGGAGTAAAGCGGATCCCCAGTTCCAGTACATTCTCGCGGAAATCTTCGGGAAGCGGCGGGAGCGGATCAGCCTTCCTGATGGCATTCATAACCGAGCTGTCGAGCTGACGGTTCCCTGACATTTTTTCAAATTCCGCACCCAGAATTTTTCCATCCCTCTGAATTTTAATAACCACTATTGCTTCACGTGCGCCCTGCTTTTCCGTGACATACTCGGGCAGGATCCACGACTGATAAATTTTTTCATAGACCGCCTGGTAATAGCGGCTGAAGCGGAGGTTTGATCCCATGCCGCCGCCTGCTCCGCCGGGAACTCCCCACGGTCCTCCCGATCCGGCTCCCGGTCCCTGAGCAGCGCCGGTTTGCGCAGGAGATGCCGGGGACACGCCGGTTTTTTCCGGTGTGCCGGCAGTCTCTGTTGCAGAACCTTCAGCTGCCCTGGGTGCTTCTTCCGGCTCCGCCTTTTTGCGGCTGCCCTCAGTTTTTTCCTGTGCCGGAATGGTCAGCAGGGGATGTGACCGCTCGGCCCGGGCTTTTACCTGTGATTCCATCTGGGAGGGGCCTTTCCAGAGCCTGACGCTCTGCTTTTTTACCTCTGCCGTGCTGCCTGTTTCCGCTCCGCCGCTGCGCGGTGATCCTCCGCCCTGGAGCGTGCCCGCCGGCGGCGGCCCCACCAGGTCAACGGAGTATACCGGCGAATAAAATATATTTTTTGAGGAAGACGAGGGGAGCCCCATGAGAATAGCAAGCGCGATGAGATGGATGGCAGCGGAGAGTATGACCATCCACCGCAGTTTCGGCTCTGCCTGATGCGATCCCGACAGAGGGTAATATGAGAGCGATTGCTGTGCGGTCATTTTTCCTCAGGAGGGACGGTCACCATCCCGAGCTTTTCAATCCCTGCCCCTTTCACCTCCGCAATGACGGTAATAACAAACCCGTACGGGAGGTCTTTATCCGCCCGCAGAAACAGTTCCTTGTCGGTCCGCTGGCTGAAGATGCTTACCAGCTTTTCTTTCAGCCGTGAACTATCAACCTCCATCTCGTTAAGAAAAATTTTCCGGTCTTTTCTGAGAGACAGCGTGAGATGCTCCTGCTGGGCAGATATGGTTTTTGCCGCTGCCTGGGGCAGGTGCACATCCACTCCCTGCTGCACCAGCGGCGCTGCAACCATAAAGATAATGAGCAGCACCAGCATGACATCCACCAGGGGCGTCACATTGATTTCAGAAAGTGGTCCTGATGATCTATCGCCTCCGGTCATTGCGGTGATTTCCTGATCGCCTCAAAATTTCTCTGAATAATATTTAAAAATTCAGAAGAGAAGTTGTCCATCTCCGAGGAGAGGGTTTTGACCTTGCCCACATAATAATTATACGCCACCACCGCAGGGATTGCTGCAAACAAACCGACCGCCGTGGCAATGAGGGCTTCTGAAATCCCCGGCGCTACCGTGGCAAGGTTGGTAGAGCCGCGGACGCCGATCTTGCGGAAGGCATCCATGATACCCCACACCGTACCAAACAGCCCGATAAAGGGAGCGGTGCTGCCGGTAGTGGCCAGAAAATTCAGGTTTCTTTCCAGCCTGGTGCGCTCTGAAATCATTGCCTGCTCAAGGGCCCTGCGGATATTGCCCATTCCCATAATGGGGGAGATGATGTCCAGATCCTGGCCGGCCTGGGCAGCATCGGAAGCCGACGGGTTCGTGGCCAGCTTTCTCACCTTTTCCAGCTCAATGTAACCGGATCTGAAGATTTCCGCCAGCGGGCTGTTCTGCAGCTTTTTAGCCTCCCCGTAAATCTGGGAGAGTTTTGCCGTCTCCCAGAAAATCCCCAGAAAAGTTTCTGTTTCGCTGATGGCAGAGCGCAGTACCCGGAATTTAAAAAAGATAATCCCCCAGGAAGTAACCGAGAAGAGCATGAGGATCAGCAGGACCATCTTAACCGTGGGCCCTGCATTGAACATGAGACCCCAGACATTATCCTGCAGTCCGGTTGAGATGTCGCCTGACGTGACCAGCGAAGGGAGTATCTGTTGTGCTATCATCTGAATCATGGAGCGCAGCCCCTTTATGAATGTGTTGCTAAGTTCAATAAAAAACTATTTCACACTTCGGGAATCATGTCAACCCTTCTATGGCTTTCTGGATACGGTCAAGACCCTTCTCGATGTTTGCAAATGACGTGGCATAGGAGAGGCGGATGTTTTCATCGGCGCCAAAGGCAACGCCGGGCACCACCGCAACGTTTACCGACTCCAGAAGGTGCTGGGCAAGGGATGTGGAGTCAGTGATGGTCGTGGTACCGGCTTTGCGGCCGAACACTCCTGCACAGTTGGGGAACGCATAGAAGGCACCGGTTGGCTTGTAGCAGGAAACCCCCGGCATGGCATTGAGCCGGTCAACCATGTAGGTGCGCCGTTTGTCAAACTCTTTGAGCATTATCGGGATGAAGTCCTGGGGCCCGCTGAGGGCTTCAAGACTTGCTTTCTGGGAGATGGATGTGGGGTTTGATGTGCTCTGGCTCTGGATGTTGGTCATGGCGGTAATGACCGGCCTGGGGCCGGCAGCATAGCCGATCCGCCACCCGGTCATGGAATAGGATTTGGATACGCCGTTCACCACAAGCAACTGCGCTTTGAGCTTCGGGTCAAGGGAGGCAATGCTGAAAAAGCTCACATTGTCATACATGAGCTTTTCATAAATTTCATCGGAGATGACCGTTATGCCTTTTTTCAGCACGACCTGGGCAAGCGCCATAAGGCCTTCTTTTGTGTAAGAGGCTCCGGTGGGATTTGACGGAGAATTGAGGATGAGCGCTTTTGTCTTCGGGGTTATGGCCTGCTCCAGCTGCTTCGCCGTGATCCTGAAACCGGTCTCCTCGGTTGTTTTTAAAATGACCGGCGTTGCTTCTGCAAGCATCACCATGTCCGGATAGGATACCCAGTAGGGAGCAGGTATAATCACCTCGTCACCCTTCTGAAACAGCGCCTGGCAGATGTTATACAGAGAGTGCTTTGCTCCGCATGAGATAAGAATCTCGGCCGGCTCATAGTCAAGGCCGTTGTCCTTTTTCAGTTTCTGGCATACGGCTTTTTTAAGCTCCTCGGTGCCTCCGGCAGGGGTATATTTAGTGAACCCCGCCTTGATTGCTTTAATAGCTGCTTCCTTTATGTTATCAGGCGTATCAAAATCAGGCTCCCCTGCTCCAAAGCCGATAACATCAACTCCCTGGGCCTGCAGCGCCTTGGCTTTGGCATCTACGGCAAGGGTCGGTGAGGGTTTTATCTCTTTTACCCGTTGTGCAAGTTCCATACAGAAACCTCCTTTTATTGTACAAAAAAATTAAGGAGTTACGAGTGCGGGAGTTTTTAAACTCCTGAACTCCTCAACTCCCATACTCATAAACTCTGTGGTTCAGGTTTTTTTCTTTAAACTTCTTATTTTTTCCTGCAGCTTGTCACATACGTTATCCGGCACCAGCCCTGACACGCAGGCGCCTGATAACGCAGCCTGCTTTATCGCGTTTGAATTGACAAAGAACCACTGCAGTCCCGTCATCATGAAGATGGTATCTATGGTGCGGTCAAGTTTTCTGTTCATAAAGGTCATTTGAAATTCATACTCAAAATCAGACATGGCACGCAGCCCCCGCAGCACCACATGGACACCCTTGTTCCTGGCATACTCAACCAGCAGCCCGTCGAACGAATCAACAATGATGCGCTGGCTGTTCGGGTTGCCGGAGAACGCCTGCTGGATCATGTCCTTGCGCTCCTCCACGGTGAACATCGAAACTTTCAGCGGATTTATGGCAACAGCCACTATAATCTTGTCAAAGATATGCATGCCCCGTTCAATCAGGTTAATGTGGCCATTAGTGATTGGATCAAACGAACCCGGATAGATACAGATGCTTTCATTGTTGTCTTTCATAAACCATGTGTCCTTGTATCATTGAACCGTTGAAGTGTATATAGCCGCGCACCCAGGCTATTCTGATAACGAAAAGAACGAAACAACCGTTTGTCCATAGCGCCGACTATCAAAGAGCTGCAGCCTGCCGTACTGCTGGCTAACGGCATCCCGGACAAAATGCTCGCACAGGACTGCAGCCTGTGGTGCACAAAGCGAAGTGGTTGACAATTGTTCCAGCGTTGCATGAATCAGGTTTTTTCCGTAGGGAGGATCCATAAAGATGAGGTCAAACTGCTCTCCCCGTCGATGCAGACCGCCAATAGCGATGCTCACCGGCACACCCATAATCTCACAGGCATCAGGGTCGGGAATGAAGGAAACGTTTTTGCGTAACACCGCACCGGCAGGCATTCCTGACTCAACAAATGTCGCCCGTTGCGCACCGCGGCTCAGGGCCTCAATGCCCAGTGCCCCGGTTCCTGCATAGAGATCAAGAACCCGCTTTCCTGCAAAGCTCTGGAAAATAGCAGTGAGGATATTAAAAATGGATTCTCGTGTTCGATCTGAGGTAGGCCTGATGGAAAGGCCCGGATACGAATGGAGTTTCCTTCCTTTATACGCGCCGCTGATGATTCGCAAAAATCTTCCCGCCACACACGTGGATAACTAATATAGCTTACCTGTTAATTTTTTCCTATCATTGTATCATTTTTTTGTCAATTTGGATTTTGATAGTTGCTTTTATTTGACACACCGTTGTTCTTTATCCTATACTCGATAACCACCTATGATACCCGTGCCATCCGATACGGTGTGGAAGATACGCTATGCCTGATTATCATTTCAAACTCATGCTGGGAACTCACCTGACGGCTGCAGAGCTTGCCGAAGCTGCTGCGCTGCTCAGCCGCGCCTATTCCCGCTGGCAGACCAACCCCAATAATCTTGCCCCGGTAGAGACCGATACCTCGCCGGAGGTCTACGCCCGGACGATGCGTAAAGGCAGCCATGAGGTCATTTTATACTATGAGGCAGGAAGCCTCTGCGGGGTGTTTGTGCATTCCCTGTCGCCGCAGTATGACCAGTACCCCCTGCGCAAGCTTTCCTATCTGGGGGTCTTTCCGGCCGAGGGGGGGTATGGCGCGCTGCAGAACGCCTTTAACCGCTATGCTGCATTTGTTAAAGAACAGGGGGAGGATGTCATTATTGCCAGTGACCTTGACCAGGCAACGCTTAATAACCTGCTGGAGCACGCCGGGTTCCGGGAAGTCATTGACCGCAACGAAATCTATTTCCTCCTGTCACAGCTCCTGAGACGCCAGGTTTTTTCCTTCCAGAAGGTGCGGGGCGATTTTGTTATCGACCAGATAATAACCCTTGACGGCAAGGCAGTGCGCCGCAGCAAAAAGCTCTTACGGCTGCAGACAACGCCCTATGATTTTTATGCGCTGTATTGTCAGCAGCAGTTAAAGCGGGTACAGCGGTCAATTCCACCGCGCAGCCGCGCCATTCTCCAGGAAGCGCTCCGTGCAGCAGACCAGGGCATATATTTCATCAGCTCTTTTGACGGTACCATCACGCTGGAGAATGAGGAGCGCGGGGGAGTTAACGTACTGCGCGCCATGGCGGGCAGTGCTGTCGAGCAGATCCTGCCGGAGATTATGGACCTGGAACAGGGGCGCATCTACCTGCTGCCGGAGGCTGAAAAAGAGTTGTGTGCCAGGGGAGAAAAAATTGTCCTGCGCCCCGGTTTTTATGATTTCCTTTTTTTCTGTTTAAAGATTCTCGGCTCTTTTTTTGTAGCTTCAGCTGCTCCAGCCTGCCAGGTGCGCGGTGCACTTCAGCGCCCCCTTGCTCCTGCGCTGCCCCTGCGCTACATTGACCTGGTCGAGACCATATGTGCTCCGGAGATACAGATGGTGCCCGGGCAGACCAGGAAGATATCGGACGGTACCGTTCGTACCGCGTATTCCTTAAGCGGACCGTATGTGGAAATCCGGGAAGGCATGTACCAGGTCAGAAAAGACCTGATGGTCAAGACCATCCTGAGCCACCGGCGGGATAATCCGGCCCCGGTGATTTTCCTGTGCAGCACTATGCGCGATGCCCAGACCGTACTCCTGCTCCATGCTGAAGCACACCGGCGCAGCATGCCGGTACTGGTGTTTGATTTCGGCACCGCACTTACCCGCTGGGCCGGAGAAGAGCTGCTCGGCAAAGAGGCTGAACCGGACCCGTATTTTAATATTGTCAGCGTTCGGGACTTTTATCAGATTCCAACCATGCTTGAGTTGCTGGGGCTGAAAATCGAGGCAAGCATTGATCTGAATGTGGCGGGCTGATCCGCCAGGAGCTGCGGCGCAGCTTATGCCAGGAGCCAACACGTTTCACCTGCACGGAGGGAACAGATGGAAATTGCGACACGAAAAAAAGATAATGCCGTTATGGTATCGGTTACGGGCAGAATAGATATGGTGACGGCACCTGCTTTTGAAAAAAGTCTGTCAGATGAAATCTCGGCAGGGGTGAAGCGCATTATTCTTAATTTCAGCGCGCTTGAATATATCAACAGCATCGGGCTCAGGGTGATACTGACTGCGTCAAAAAAGCTGAAAGAGCAGCAGGGCGAGCTCGTGTTTGCCGGCCTGCAGGGCCCGGTTAATGAGGTTTTTAAGATTTCAGGGTTTCACTCACTATATAAAATGTTTGAATCAGAAGAAGCTGCCTTACAAGAGATGTAGCATATGCAGATTTTATGCACCATCAAGATGCCGGCGACCCGGGAAAACTTCCCAGCCCTGATGCAGGCTGTGGCAGACTGTGCGCGGTCACAGGGAATTTCTTCGGAAAAGCTGTATGGCATTGAGCTCGCCACCGAGGAGGCGCTGGTCAACATCTTCAACTATGCCTATCAGGGCGCGCACGGTGAGGTGGAGATCGTATGCATGCGCGATGACGGGGGAAAATTCGTTATGGACATTATAGACTCAGGGGCACCCTTTGATCTGCTGTCGGTAAAAGACCCTGATGTCACTGCGGGTATTGCAGAGCGCCCGATTGGCGGGCTCGGCATATATTTTATCAAGAAGTTCACGGATGACGTGTGTTACCGGCGGGAGGGTGGGAAAAACATTCTGAGGCTTACGGTGGTTGCCGGTAACAACCCCGGGCTGCGGTAAGCCGCGGTCCGGAAATCACCATGCCCGTTTAAACGATAGCCCGTGGATACAGTAAAATAGGGACTCCCCATATTTCTAATTGACCTCCTAATTACTCTAATTACTCCCTAACTTTTTACAAAATCATAAGTAATGTGCAAATTCTGATTGCATAAAATCTTTTTTTGTTTGCGGAGGAATTTTAACAAATTCATTCATGGGTATCATTTGTTCTTTGGACCAACTACCTGTTAATACCTTTACATATGCGTTATTTAATTTCTTACTGTTTTCATCGACATCTATAACATTATAACTGTTAAACCGAAATCCTCTTGGATCATCCATCGTTGGTGAACCACACGTTAAAATCGTTGTGTAATGCTTATTATGGACGCCAGATGAGTATTCACTTGCCCAGGGGTGATGCTGATGTCCAGTAAGCACTAAATCAATATATGAATCAGATATCATGCGAATAATATCTCCCACATCATTTATGATATTCTCCTCAAGACCACCAATCGGAATCGGCAGGAGGTGGTGATGCATTACTAATATTTTATATTTATTAATCCCATATTCTTTAAATGTATTTTCTGTTAAGCGTTTCTGGCCATGCCCAATAACCCCGGTGCTTAAATCCCGCCGTGGAGTACATATGCCAACCAAGATATATTCCTTGTCTATGATTAATGGCCGATTTCCATTTCTTCTTTGTGTCATAGGGTCTTCCGGCAGATCTAAGGCAGATTCCAAATCATAAAAGCAAGCGGAAAAACAAACATTACCTCCGTTATAGAAATCCCTGTTGCCCGGAATAAACACCTTTTCTATTGAAAGCATCTCAAAGATTTCTGCAGCTTTGTAATAATCATCCTCAAGTCCTGATTCCACAATGTCTCCTGCAACGACCAGGAGGTCTGCATCTGAATCTTTTATTTCATTAATGAATTTAAAGACTTTTTCATTTGTTTGTTGATCCATCTTTTCTTTAATGTTTAGATCTCCGGTATGTATTATTCTCATTGTATCACCGTAAATATAACTTAGTATTCAAGGTTTTAGTTGATTAGCGTGTTAATCATATCATTGAATTAATTGAACACCATAAACCATCAGCTACGCTGATGGGTCCAAGCTATGCTATGCAGGATGGAGAGAGATAGCAGCTTGTGAAAAATAAAATACCTCCTTAAGATAGTAGGGGTGACCCTAACAATCAGAAGGAGGTATAA
>CAIYCZ010000012.1 GCA_903924805.1 uncultured delta proteobacterium
CGGTCACCGAGAAGATCAACGACAACGAGATCCGCAAGTGGCTCGAAGGCCTCGGAGACGAGGACCTGGGCCGCTACAAGATGTAGACGGGAAGTGAGATGTCGGCATGAATGCCGACACGGCAGGCTAAAGCCTACGCTACGTCGAGCCGCCCAGCGCGTCTTCATCGCTATCGGCGGTCCGCAGGGCCATGGGGACTCCCTCAAAAGCGCAACTCAGGGTCATCGAAGCGTCGAGGACGAACGGGCCGGTCAATACTTGTGGCCCTCGTGGATCAGGTCCTGGATGCGCTCGCCGGGACCGAGGGTGAGATGGTATTCTTCGCGAAACGCGAGCATGCTGGCGACAGCTTGGCGCCGCCGCTCCTGCTCTTCCCCTGAAAGGGTGGTTGCTGAGCTGGCAACTGCCTCCAGAGCGCGTTCGATGACTTCTCCGGGCCGAACGACCCAGACCGCGAGCGAGCGCTGCTTCAAGCAACTCCTGCGCGCGGGGAGTGAGCTTGACCGTCATCGATTCCAGTGTACGCGGGAGGTGAGTCAACCCCGTCGAGCCCTGGGTCTTCCTCCCGCACAATTCCCGCAGAACGGGTCAGAAGCCGCCCGAACCCGCAGAATTCCCGCAAAGCGGGAAACCGGAGCGGCTTATAAACGTCCCAAAATCAAAAGCTTGGCGGGAAGCATTGCGCTAATCGCCTCATTCCACACCCGTTCATCAACGTCAAAGTATTTGGAGAGTACTCCGAGGAATGCTATGTTCAGGGCTTTTGCGTTCCCTGCTCTGCGGGCGATCTCCAGAGCATCTACGACCTCACATGAAGGATACTTTTTGCGCAGTATCTCGGGGATATCGTCAGGATAGGTATCAGCGCCCAGCGTCACCGATGGCGGCAGGATCTTCTGGCTGTTTACAATTATGCGCGCATCCTTTCGCAGATAATCAAGGTAGCGCACGGCTTCAAGCAGCTCAAATGAAAAAAGGATGTCAGCATCCCCTTTTTTGATGAGGGGTGAGTATACCTTCGGGCCGAAACGCACGTGACTGCTCACGCTTCCACCGCGCTGCGCCATACCGTGCACTTCACTTTTCTTCACGTCATGGCCCGCCCGCATCATTACCTCAGACAGAATCTCGCTTGCAAGCAGAACCCCCTGCCCGCCTACGCCAACCATAAGGATATTTTTTACCTGATCAGTTGTTGACATCTTTCTTCCTTATTGCTCCGCTCTTGCAGAGTTGCACACAGACTTCACATCCCGCACAGAGCACGGGATTAATGGATGCTTCGCCTTTTTTCTTTCCCGCTGTTGCCCCCTGCTGCCGGCTATCAGGGATCCATTCGATGGCCGGGCAGCCAAGCCTGAGGCATGCCCTGCACCCGATGCACGCGCTGCTTTCAACGTAGAATGCCGGCCGCGACCCCGACTTCTCAACCCTGCGGTACAGAACGCACGGTGCATCTGAAATCACAACGGATGGCTCAGGCCGGTTCACTTCCCTGCGCAGCACCCGGTTGAGTGTTTTCAAATCAAAGGGGTTAACTTTCTTTACATGCTTTATACCCAGCGCCTTGGCAAGCTTCGCATAATCCACCTTGGAAGTGGGGGTTCCTTTCAGCGTCATGCCGGTCCCCGGATGATCCTGCCTGCCGGTCATGGCCGTAGTCCAGTTATCCAGGATGATGATGGTACAGGCTCCCCGGTTATAGGCAACATCAAGAAGACCGGTTATCCCCGAATGGAGAAAGGTGGAATCGCCGATCACGGCTACCACTTTGCCCAGCGCCTCTTTCCCCAGCGCTTTATCCAGACCCATGGCATGGCCGATGCTTGCGCCCATGCAGATGCAGGTATCAATGGCACTCAGCGGCGGCAGAAATGCCAGGGTATAGCAGCCGATGTCACCGGCAACAAAGACTTTCATTCTATTCAGTGCATAGAACAGGCTGCGGTGCGGGCAGCCGGGGCACATGGTGGGCGGACGCGGCGGCAGATACGGAAGTGTTGCGTCCTTCTGTGGTGCTTCACTGACACCACAGATACCCTGCCGTGCGCTACCCGGATCAAATTCCCCGCATACCGGAAAAACGTCTTTCCCGATTACGTCAATCCCGAGTGCCTTTATCTGCTCCTCAAAAAACGGGTCAAGCTCCTCAAAGACATAGAGCTTTTTCACCTGGCCGGCAAATTCTTTAATCTTCTTCCGCGGCAGCGGATACACCATGCCCAGCTTTAAAAAAGAATACCGGGGGAATGCCTCTTTTGCATACTGGTAGCAGGTGCCGCTGGCGATAATGCCGACAGAGGTATCATCAAGTTCTATACGGTTCCCGGGGAATTCTTCTGCAAATGCTTCAAGCTCTTGCAAGCGGTTTTCAACAACCGGATGACGGCGCCGTGCGTTGGCGGGAAGCATGACGAACTTTTCGGGCTGTTTTGTAATGCCGGGCTGGATGGGGCCTTTCTGCGGCTCTGAAAGTTCAACCACAGACTTGGAATGGGAGATGCGGGTGGTGGTGCGTATAAATACCGGCGTGTCAAACCGCTCACTCAGATCAAATGCCAGCCGGGTAAACTCCTTTGCTTCCTGGCTGTCCGCAGGCTCCAGCATGGGTACTTTTGCAAACTTTGCATAGTTGCGGTTGTCCTGCTCGTTCTGCGAGCTGTGCATCTCCGGGTCATCGGCAGTTACCACAACCAGCCCGCCCCTGATGCCGGTGTAGGATGCGGTGAACAGCGGATCTGCCGCCACGTTCACCCCCACGTGCTTCATTGCTGCAAGCGCCCTGCCTCCGCCGATGGCGGCTCCGGTCGCTACTTCCAGCGCCACCTTTTCATTGGGCGACCATTCCGCGTAGACGCCCTCATAGCGAGCAATAGTTTCAAGTATCTCGGTGCTCGGGGTACCCGGATATGCAGTTGCCACACTCACTCCTGCCTCATACGCTCCGCGCGCTATCGCTTCATTTCCAGATAAGATAACCTTCATGACTCTGATTCCATCAGTAAATTAAAAACAGTAATCTCTCGCAATGGCGCAAAGAAAAAATGAAATAAAAACA
>CAIYCZ010000013.1 GCA_903924805.1 uncultured delta proteobacterium
AAATTCCCGCAGCAGGTATATATCAGAAAAAACAGCAGAGAGAAACAGGATGGTTATCAGCACCTGAAGCTGCGGCCACGCTTTTACCCTGGAGACACACCTGCACAGAAAACTCATAGCAACTCCTATGAGCAGGGCAGCGCGGTATCCCCTATGGGTATAATCTTGTTATTCTTTACCACAACGAAAATACCCACGGTAAATAATGGGATAAGAAACGACCAGAAAATGCCAAGGACAGATTGCCGATACCGGGTGGGAATATCTCTAACCATCAGCCGCCATATAAGTTTACGATATTCTACCAGTTCATGAACCATGTCTGACCATGCATGGATTCCCGTGCTTTTGTGGCAGCTTGGTTCATATATTCGGATGAGACTTTTCTGTTCTGTTGCCGGTGTCTGCATAATGCATTATGTTAAAAATGCTTGCCAGGAACTACAAGAGCTTTATATCCCGCCAGCGATAGATTGAAATGAGTGGGACCCCTTCAAGAGTGAGTGAATATAAAGGGGTGCTGTTTTTATATAAGTTCCAATAAAACGTATTAAATACACCCTGGCGCGACAGCAGTATTAAATATTGCGGGGTATCGGGTGAAAATTTAAACGTTGCTCCTTTATTGGTAATAGTTACGGTAATGTCGGGCGTGATAAATTTTATATCCTTTCTGATTTTCCCCTTGTCCTGCAAAAATTCAAAATAGGACTGGTTGGCCACCCACATGCTGACTGCAGCTCCATGGGGGATCTCGCTGTTTAATGCTTCGAGGAACTTATCAGTGACCACATCATACCAGTATGTGGTCTCCATGCCAAGGGCATAAGCGCCCCTGACTCCGCCGACAAGTTCATTGTAGTAACAGAGCTCATAGGGGTGGATGCGCATCGTTTGATATGCCGGGTAGAGGGTAAAAATAGCCAGTGCAGCAGGGATGAGAACTTTTTTTATTCTCATCGCGGCCATCATATGTCCGGTGAGAAAATAAAACCCCGCTCCCGAAAAATAAGCCATAAAGGGAAACAGGTAAAAAAATTGCCGCGTGCCGTCATGCACCGGTGCATTGGGCAGCATGGTAAGGAAGATCGGGAACAGGCAGTTGATAAGCATTAAAGTATTAAATCGACGGTTCGCGGTATCGCGATAAAGAGTCAGCAGCCCCAGCATAAAAGCAACCAGCGTGGTCACCGGTACGGTAATTACGGTCATGATCCATGCATAGGTCCAAGGCGGGGAAAAAGAATAGGTTTTGCCCAGGAAAAAGGTGGGAATCCGGATGGAATCTTCCCGTGACAGGCTGATCTGCACAAAGTTTACAATTTTTCCTATCGGGTCATGCCACCATCCCGGGTTTACCAGAAGGGCCAGTAGCAGCGCCAGCGGCAGGGCAATAACTACATTTCTCATGCCCCGCCGTTCCTTATATAAAAGGGCCCACACGATGAGAGGCACCGGGAGTAACAGCCCGGTAAATTTGGTGGCAATGGCACATCCCCACAGGATGCCAAACAGTATGATGCCTGAGCGACGGGTTAATCCTCTCCAAAATGCGAAGACTGCCAGCAGCCAGAATGTCGTGAGCGGAATTTCTGTCGCTGCAATATGGGCATGCCCGAAAAAACGCGGCATAAATAACAGGCAAAGACAGCCGCACACCCCGGCAGCGGTCCCGTAGCGCTTCTGTAAAATAAAGAACAGGGCGAGCAGAAGCACCGTGCAGAGCAGCGCGGAGGAAAACCGATAGGCGGCAAATTCTCCGAGATACTGTCTGCCGAGCACCAGGGTTATGCCGGAAAGAATTTTATAGAGCGGAGGATGCGGGTTGTGGGAAATATCCCAGAGCCAGTACTGATCGGTGATGGGGGCTGAAAGAATGGCCCGTGCATTACCATGCAAAAGCGCTTTCATAAGGGCCTGCGACCACGTTATAATGAGCTCTGAAGAGTTAAAGTAATACACCTCGTCGCATGTCCAGCCTATGTCATCCAGGCTCATAACGATAAGACCCAATGCAACGAGACTAACGATAAGACAGACCAGGCTTCTGGGCAGTATAAGCTCAGTATATTTTTTTGTGTGTGGAAGCGTTGTGTGCATTGCCTTATGCAGGGGTGTTTCGTTTTAAAACGTACACGGTGTTGTCTGTCTGAGGAGTGTAGGAAAAAGCCTCTTCATCCCATCGATAGATGGTCTGGGTTGGCGATATGATATCTATCACGCCTGCAAGGGTGTAGTTTTTTATGTATCCCCGCATCCAGTTAAACACTAATCTGTTTGAGTACTTCCGCACCACCCATGACGCGGGAACATTTACCACAACAAGATATGCAGGCTTTCCCCGTTCTATTTCCTCAATCATTGTCTGCTGCATACGCGGCACATATTCGTGGCGTTCCATAAGGGAATAGGTATAGATATAGCCGGTTGCGGAGAGCCGTTGTGAATAAAAATAAATTTGCGGCTCTGATCCAAATACGGCGATGCGGTCTGACTGCGTTGTATGGTCCTTAATGTACTGTGCAATTTCCATGGATTCCGGAAAAGGATTGAACCCGTACATATACCTGCATGCCTGGGAGGGAGTGAGATAGAAATAAAATTCCCGCAGCAGGTATATATCAGAAAAAACAGCAGAGAGAAACAGGATGGTTATCAGCACCTGAAGCTGCGGCCACGCTTTTACCCTGGAGACACACCTGCACAGAAAACTCATAGCAACTCCTATGAGCAGGGCAGC
>CAIYCZ010000014.1 GCA_903924805.1 uncultured delta proteobacterium
ACTTTACGTGCGGGAATTATTGTATCTGCCTTGAACCAGATGGGTGACTGGAACGGAATGGTTATTCCGTTATCCACAGAATAAAAGAAATAACGGGAGAAGAAACGAAGACTGCCCGGCTGCACGATGGTTCCCCCAAGGCAAAACAACACAGCTTTTTGTCACAGGAGAACTCTATTCTCTTGACAAGGAACCTTTAATGGGTGACCCTATTTACTAGAAAAACAAACACCTTAAACCTTAACGAGGTGGTCGCATTGTCTAAGAAGAAAACTTTAATAATTTTTGTGATGCTATCAACAATCATTTCCTCTCTCATTTCCGGGTACATTGGATTGCAGACGGGGAAAGTATGGGAACACAATAACTGTATTGGTTTTGCCGCCACATGTCTCTCCTCGAAGGGGACGGACTTTTGGGAGATGCCGCGCATACAAAAACTTCTTTGGGCATTGAGCGAGGTCGTCGGACTTGAAAATTTCCATTCTGATTATGGACAGGACAAATGGATTGTCCGGTCCGTATTCCCGGGGGTCAGGAATGGCTACTTTGTTGATGTCGGCTCGGGAGATGGAGAGAAGTCATCCAACACCAAGGTACTGGATGACCTGGGGTGGAAAGGAATCTGCATAGATCCTTTTCCAACAAATATGGAGCACCGGCACTGCAAAGTATGCAAGGAGGTTGTTTACGGGGCCGCAGGGCAAAAGGTGTCATTTCATGCTGGAGGTTTTCTGGGTGGCATACTGAATCACATGGGTTTAACAGCAGAATGGCTGGGTGTTAAAGACGCCCGAACTGTGGAATTCACAACGGTTACCCTGGATGATATTCTGGCACAGGCTGATGCCCCACATTTCATCCATTATATGAGCATCGATATCGAGGGTGCTGAATTAGAAGCCTTAAAGGGGTTTTCGTTCTCTAAATACAAGGTGGGCACTTTTACCATAGAACATAATTACGACGAACCAAAACGAAGCCAAATACGAAGTCTGCTTGAAAGCAAAGGCTACCGGTTTGTGCTGAACCTGTTCAGGGATGACTGCTATGTGGCAGAAAATTTATTAAAAAAAACTGAAAATTCTCAAAATAAATGACAGGGTTCTTCGCCGTTGCGAGTCGGCCCGGCTTGCACGCTTCCTAATGCCCCCCAGAGAAAAACATCTTTTAAAAACTCAAACACCTGCTCGCGCGTTGGCGGGCAGGCATTGAGAGCCGGAAAGATTGGGTAAATAAAAAAAGGGGGGGAGATAGTGGAGGATATGGAGGGGAGGAATTAGATCTTCAATAATGTTACCCCACCAACATCTTTCCGTTTTATCTTCTTGGGATATACTTTTATTTCAACGCCATCCCTATATTGTTAAGATATTGAATGAGCGTTGAGACTTTCATGTCCTTACGTGCCTCTAATTTCGAGATGCTTGACTGAGTAAATACTCTTATATCCTCCTGACGTACCCCCATCTTAAAAATTTCCTTCTCGGCTTCCTTTTTAGCTCTCTCCACTCTTTCAGGAGTAAGCATTGAAGCAAGCTCATCAATAAAATCTTTCTTTTTATTCAACTTTCTCTTTGCGTTCATTTGTTTTCCTCAATTTTCTAAGATGTTGGTCGTATAAGGCATCAGCTACAGGAATCATCTTTTGATAAAATTTCTTGTCGCCCCGCTTGTCTCCTGCAATTGGTAGTTTATGAATAGTTGAACATGAGCTGCTCCTTCTGTTCAGTGGTGGCAAGGTCAATGGTGACGGTCCCGCCGTCTACCAGTTTTCCGAACAGCAGCTCCTCAGACAGCTTGTCTTTGATCTCGATCTGAATCAGGCGGGCCATGGGGCGGGCGCCATAGGTCGGGTCATAGCCGTGGTGGGCAAGCCATGAGCGGGCACGGGGCGTGAGTGTAACCTGTGCCTTTTTGACGACAAGCTGGGAATTAAGCTCGGCGATGAACTTGTCCACGATTTTTTCCAGAATTTCAACGGTGAGCCCGTGAAAGGTAATAATACCGTCAAGGCGGTTGCGAAACTCAGGGTTAAACAGCTTCTCCACCGCCTTTTTCCCCATGTCGCGTCTATCATCAACGGCCGGAGTGCCAAAGCCAAGCGGTGCTGCGCTCATCTCACGCGCCCCGGCATTTGAGGTCATGAGCAGTATCACATGGCGGAAATCAGCGGTCTTGCCGTTATTGTCGGTGAGGGTTGCATGATCCATGACCTGGAGTAAAATATTGAAGATATCAAAATGTGCCTTTTCAATTTCATCAAGCAGCAGCACGCTGTGGGG
>CAIYCZ010000015.1 GCA_903924805.1 uncultured delta proteobacterium
CGGTTCTCATCACCGGTGAGCACGGTACCGGGAAAGAGTTTCTGGCAAAAAGTATTCATTATCTGAACTCTTCACTGCAACACCCCTTTTTCCTGATAAACTGCATTAATCTTCCCTTTGAACATTTTGAAAAAAAACTGGAGCAGTATCTTTCAGTAGTTTCAACGCCTGCGGACGGAACATCACCTGAAGCTAAATACCAGAAAAAGGGTGGCACCATCTTTATCCGCGATGTTGGCAAACTGGAAACGCAAACACAGAGCAAAGTCTTTAACCTGCTCAAGGAAACCTGCTTTAAATCAGCACGCTCATCAGGTTCTGCACCTTTTCCCACACATCTTGTTTTTTCCTACAGCCAGAATGGGGGAAAAGCAGATGAGAGCATGGCTTTCAAAGAATCACTCCACAGAATATTCCATCAGGATACCCTCAGTCTCATTCCGTTACGGGAGCGTCCGGAAGACATTCAACCGCTTGCTTCCTTCTTTGTTGACCGGTACAGCAAAGAATACGGAAAGGAAATCGGCGGTATTCACAGCGAGGCGATCGGCATCCTGAAATCCTATTCATGGCCGTTTAATGTGAGCGAGCTGAAAAATGTCATAGAAAACGCTGTGCTTCTTGCCCAGGGCCCGCTTATTACCAGAGATGATATCCGCTTTAATATCTCTAAAAAATCAATTACGCTGGAAAGCTTTTTTTGCCGGGAAGATTATTTTACGCTGGAGGAGATAGAACGGATCTATCTCCATACCGTATTACGAAGGGTAAAAAATAATAAAAGCAAGGCAGCAATAATTCTGGGGATTACCCGGAATACACTGCAGAAACGGATCGAATCCTTTGCCAAACCGGCAGCAAAAAAGACGGCAAAGAAAAATTCACGGCAGCAAAAACTGCCGTTTGCACCCTAAGCACTCTGCAGAGCTCTTTGATACTCATTCCAGAGTGCCTTCTTATCTAACCCGTGGTCGATAAAATCCCAGGGAAGTATCTCTTCAAAGCTTCGTGTTCTATATATATAAAAATCAGGGTTGAGCGCCACGTCTTTGAACGCCCTCATCCAGTCACCCTCCGCTTCCATTGCCTTTAGAAGAAATATGCTTGAACGCCGGTCACCCCTGCTCAGGAGTGTCTGAACATAGCTCCACTTGGGAAGGTCATGGGTTACCACAATTTTCCTCTCCTTCTTAAGCCCCTTGTCGACAATACGCAGCCTCTTTTTCAGCTCTTTCATCTCCGCAAACGGATGCCACTGAAACGGGGTGCAGGGCTTTGGCACAAACGCGCTGATGCTGAGCGTTATCTGGTTCAACCACTTCTCTCCTCTGGCCTCCTTGAAATACGCGTGCCTGATACGCCGCGCAAGGTCCACAATTGCTTCCATGTCAGCTTCATCCTCAGTGGGGAGCCCCACGAGAAAATAGAGTTTGAACTGTGGAATCCTGTGCCGCGCAAGGAGCGCAACCGTTGCAAAAATCTCATCATCAGTCAGGTCTTTTGCAATGGCCGCGCGCAATCGTTCTGAGCCCGTCTCCGGTGCTATGGAAAACGTCATGTGACCGCTTTTTTTAAGCAACCTGACGATTTCTTCTGTCAGAGCGTCTGCCCGAAGCGACGAAATGGAAACATCTCCACCGCTGTCAGCAACATGTTTAATCAGTCCTTCGAGGTCCGGATGGTCGCCTGCTGCTGCCCCCAATAGACCGATCTTTTGCTGGCGCTGCAGCGCGGGGAGCATTTCCTGAAGCAGCTTTTCACGGGTTCTGATGCGATAGGGATGGTAGACATGCCCGGCAGCACAGAACCGGCATCGCCTCGGACAGCCCCTGCTTAATTCCACAAGCGACATCTCGCCAAATTCGGTAGACGGCGTCGTCAGGCTGGAACATCCTGAAAAACAGTTGAGGTCCTTAATCCACTGCCTCTTTACGGTGCGGGGAAAACCCGCCCGGGGACGGAATGCTTTGATGGTTCCATCAACATGATAGGTCACGCTGTAGGCAGCGGGGACATATATCCCATCGATTCTTGAAAACTCCTCCAGCGCAGGTTTTGGCCACCGCGTGCCAATGCGCTGCGTGCGGAAAACATCGAGCACGTCTTTGATTATCTCTTCCCCTTCTCCTATAACAAACAGATCGAATATATCCGCCAGCGGCTCCGGGTTTAAAGAAACAGCAACACCGCCACCGATAATGATGGGATCGTGACCGGTGCGTTCCTTGTGCAGCGGTGCAATACGTGCCAGCCTGAGCATGGTGAGGATATTGAGATAATCATTTTCAAAGGAGAGCGAAAAGGCAATGATGTGAAAGGTGGCAAGGGGTTGGCTGGATTCAAGGGAGCAGAGTGGTCTGCCTGATTGCTGCAGGTGTCTCGCGGTTTTTCCATCAGGGAGGAACACCCGCTCACAGACAACATCATCTGCGCTGTTGAACAGGCGGTAGATTATCTGGAAGCCAAGGTTTGACATTCCCACATAGTAGGTATTGGGAAATGCCAGTGCAACCGTAAGCCTTCCTTCACGAGATTTGCTGACAGCGCCGGTTTCTTGTGCTAATCGAGTATGCGACTTTTTCAATGAGTTAGTATAAAGGCTCCCTGCTGTATGGCATACAGCGCCGATGAGCACTGACCGTTATTTATACTCTGCCTGATTGCGGATAAACGTTGGAATATCATACATGCCGTCATCTGCAAATTCACTTATAATGGTTCCCAGTTTGATTACCTTTGCTTCTCTGGGTGCCCCTCCATTACCATCTCCTCCCGCGTTTATTGCCAGATCGTCTCTGCGCAGCCTGCTGGAAACATAATCTGCGCTGAACTGTTCCTTCAGAATTTCGGAGGTACGGTCAAAGCCGGTTGCAATAACCGTTATCTGCACCCTGTCGCCCAGGGAGTCATCAATAACAGCACCGAATATAATGTTTGAATCTTCATCATCATGGACTTCCTGCTGGATAAGGGAGATAGCTTCATCAACCTCATGGAGAGACAGGGTGTTGCTGCCGGCAATATTGATGAGCAATCCCCGTGCTCCGTTGATTGAGACATCTTCCAGCAGCGGGCTTGAGATGGCTCTTTTTGCCGCTTCTTTGGCCCGGTCTTCCCCGTTGCCGACACCGATCCCCATAAAGGCCATGCCCCGCTCGGACATGATTGCCTTCACATCGGCAAAATCAAGGTTAATCAGCCCCGGAACAGTGATAAGATCGGAAATGGACTTGAGGGCATGCAGGAGCACTTCATCCGCCATTTTAAAGCTCTCCACAAAACTGGTCTGGCGTTCCACGATACTGACAAGGCGCTGATTTGGGATGGCAATGAGCGAGTCAACCTTCTCGGCAAGCTCTTTCAACCCTTCTTCAGCTATTCGTTTCCGTCTCTTTCCTTCAAAATTAAACGGCTTCGTCACAATAGCAACGGTGAGCGCTCCCAGGGCTCGCGCTGCCTCAGCTATCACCGGCGCACCGCCGGTGCCGGTGCCGCCTCCCAGGCCTGCAGCAATAAATACCATGTCTGCCCCTTCCAGGCTCTCCCGGATTTTTTCAATATCCTCCAGTGCCGCGTTTTTTCCGATGATCGGGTCTGCACCGGCACCAAGTCCTTTGGTGAGGTTTTCTCCCAACTGCATCTTTATCGTTGCCTTGCTGTATTTCAATGCCTGCAGATCGGTGTTTGCCGTTATGAATTCAACACCTTCAAGATTTGCATTGATCATGGTGTTGACCGCATTGCAGCCCCCCCCGCCAACACCTATGACCTTAAGGCGGGCAACTTGATTTGGTTTTTCTGCAAATTCAAACATATGTGACCCCCTTTTCTTGTTTTTTATTGTTTATTAATTAACCGTTATATGACCTCTTCAAACCATTTTTTAATCTTCTCGCCGAATTTGCTGAAAATTTTTCCACCGCCATTTCCATTAAAACCATTCGGTTTTTCCCGGCTGCCAAAAAGAACCAGTCCCACCCCGGTTGAATAGACGGGATTTTGGATAACCTCGGTTAACCCGTCAACGCCCTGAGGATACCCGATACGCACCGGTATGTGCAGTATCTGCTCACCCAGTTCTGGAATTCCCTTGAGGAGGGCTGTCCCTCCGGTAAGAACCGCCCCTGCAGCAAGAAACTCCCGGTAGCCGGATTTTAAAAGCTCCTTCTGGATAAGATTCAGCATCTCCTCAACCCGGGGCTGAATAATCTGGCAGAGCATTTTTCTGGAAATGGGACGCGGCCTGTTTTCACCGATGCTTGGCACCTCTATGTGTTCCTTGGAGTCGACCAGAGAGGCAAACGCACATCCATGGCTCTTTTTTATTTCCTCTGCGCAAGACAGCGGTGTGCGGATACCGATAGCGATATCTGAGGTTATTTGATCTCCTCCCAGCGCCAGAACTGCCGTGTAGCGTATGCTGCCTTTGCTGAATACAGCAATATCAGTAGTGCCTCCACCAATATCAATGAGCACTACGCCCAGTTCCTTTTCATCGTCAGTGAGCACGGATTCTCCGGAAGCAAGCTGCTGGAGCACTATATCCTTGACATTCAGACCGGTCCGGTTGGTGCAGCGGATAATGTTCTGGGCTGATGTGACAGAACCGGTAACAATATGAACCCGGGCCTCCAGTCTTCCGCCCGAGAGTCCCAGCGGATCTTTGATCCCGTCCTGATCGTCCACAACAAACTCCTGGGGCAGGATGTGGATCACCTCTCTATCCATGGGGATCACCACAGACTTGGCTGCATCCATTGCGCGGCGGACATCCCCTTTCTTGACTTCCTTGTCTTTAATAGCAATGACCCCGTTGCTGTTGAACCCTTTTATATGGCTCCCGGCAATTCCGGTTACCACCGTACGGATATTAAAACCAACCCTGCCCTCAGCTTCTTCTACCGCCTTCTTTATCGACTCCACGGTGCTGTCAATATTGATAATGCTGCCCTTTTTAATTCCCCGTGATGGCTGTAATCCGCAGCCAATGATTTTAATCCCGTCATGACTGACTTCACCGACCACGGTGCAGATCTTGGTGGTTCCTATATCCAGCCCTACTATGATATTAGGGTTTTTGCTCATTGAGATCCCCTCCTGTATTTAATAAACGTACCCATTATGAGAGGTTATCCGGAACATACATTTTTGCCGCTTTATACCACACATAGTATATTAATTACTACTAAATACTATATGTGGTAATTTATTTTTTTAAAAAAAGCCCGCAAACTCCTGCCCGTTTCTATCCTTTCACGGTAATGTAGGCTTTCTGGGCAGATTTTAAATGTATGGTAGCAGGTGCCAGTCCCCGTTCTTTGAGGTCGTCAACTATCTTCCACAGGGATTTTATTTTTTCTTCAAAATCACCTTCCCCTACGTATACCTCCATTCTCTCCGGAGAGGTTATAATGGTAAGACCTGAGTTCTTATCCATTGCTATTTCAAGCACTGCTCCCCTGAACCGTTCTTCATGTTCGATCCGGTCAAGCAACCCCAGAGCAGTCCGGATAATCTGGAAGCAGCGGTCGCTGTCCCGGTAGAGATCTTCTTTCGTGAGACCGGTCAGCAGGGGGTAGCTGCACTCGCTGGTATCGGCCTTCTTGAAAATATCACCGTGCTCATCTACCAGATATAAATCTTCAAACTTAATGACCGCCCGCGGCTTGCGCTCCTCAAGATATATTTCAAGTGTCCCGGGGAGCCTTCTTTTAAGCACCGCCCGATAGATATAGGGATACTTTTCAAGCTGCGAGCTACTGTTGGCAAGGTTAAGGGACAGCAGATTCATTCCCTTGTTAATGCGTGCATAGGAGATAATCCCGTCAGGACTGGTGATATGACATCCAAAGATTTTTAATTCTTTCAGCTCAAAAAAACTGCTCTGTTTGAGATATTCGGCACCAGGTCCGAGCACTAGGACAAACAGGACGAGAGCGCACCCCCGCAGCACCCACGCTGAACTGTTCAGAGGATGTTCTGCCGCATGCCGCCGAGAGGGCCTGCCGCCGACCGCGCGCGTTTTTTTCAAGGCAAAAAATTTCATGGGCTCTTCTTTCCGGTACGTAAACCGGGGCACTTTTTATGCAAAGAGGCACCCCATAAGATTTTTTCTACCAGGTCTGGAAAATCGATTCCGGCCTCTTGCCCCGCCATAGGCAAGAGACTGGTCTCGGTCATTCCCGGAACGGTATTTATTTCAAGGATACACGGTCTCCCGTCCCGGCGTATCATAAAATCAACCCGAGCTGCGCCACTGCATCCCAGCACCTGAAAAGCTCTGACCGCAAGATCACGTGCTTCTCTTTCCTGCGCTTCAGATATCCGTGCAGGGATAATATATGCGGTCTGCCCCTTCGTGTATTTTGCGTGGTAGTCATAGAATCCGTTTTTTGGTGCAATCTCAATCGGCGGCAGTGCCTGGCCATTTATAATGCCAACCGTTATTTCTGTCCCGGTAATAAATTCTTCCACAAGAATTTCCCGGTTATGGCGACGCGCGGTGTGCAGTGCGGGTAACAGATCATCCTGCTTCTCCACCACGCTCACTCCGATGGTAGAGCCTTCTTCAGACGGCTTGATGATGAGCGGAAAGGGAATGGTAATCTGCGGAAGGATCCGCTCCGCTGACCCTTCCGCTATGACAAACGCCTGAAACGAAGGCGTGGGAAGTTTGTGATAGAAAAATATTTTTTTTGCTGCAACCTTATTCATGGCAAGAGCACTGGCAAGCACGCCCGAACCGGTATAGGGTATTCCCATGATCTCCAGAAGTCCCTGGATGGCTCCATCCTCCCCCAGCAGTCCGTGCAGGGCGATAAAACCCGCGTCAATGGCAGAGCGCCTGAGTGTCTCTGCAACCGAGCGGTCAACATCAATTGCCACGGCCTGATAGGTTCTGCCCTGGAGAGCCTGGAGAATGGCGTTTCCTGTTCTGAGCGATATCTCCCGCTCAGATGACATGCCACCCATGAGGACCCCGATCTTTTTCCCCCTGAACTGCTCGCGCAGATATTCAGGGGGGTGTTCTGCGCGCTCATCACTATCCATAAAGCGTTTCACCACCGTTATGCTTCCCCGACGATACGGATTTCAGGTTCAAGGGTAATGCCCGTCAAATCCCGCACTTTCTGCACTGCCCTGTCCATAAGGTCTATGACATCCTGAGCAGTGGCCCCGCCCGCATTGATAAAAAAGTTTCCATGCTCAGGGGATATCTGTGCACCTCCCGTCCGCAGCCCCTTAAGACCTGCTTCTTCTATCAGGCGCCCTGCGCTGTGGCCCGGCGGGTTCTTGAAGATAGAGCCTGCACTGGGATATTTTGGCAAATAATATTTTTTTCTCTGGCTCAGAATCTCATCCCTTCTCTGCTGGAGAACAGGACGGGTTTCGTGCCTGAGTTTGAGCAGAGCTTTAAGTATGATCGCTCCCGGCGGAAGATGCAGGTGCCGGTAGCAGAACGCAAGGTCATCCCGGAGCCTGCTGTGGACTGTTCCGTCAGGCAGCATATAGGTAAGCTCCTGCACAGCATCTTTTATCTCGCTGCCAAATGCCCCCGCATTCATCCTGAGTGCCCCGCCAAGAGACCCGGGAATGCCGCTCAGCGATTCAATGCCGGCGAGTTCCCGGGAGATAGAAAAGGTGATAAGCGACTCAAGATGCACTGCTGCACCTCCTGAAACAAGCACGGTTTCTTTTCCCCGCTCCAGCAGCTCGTTTTTTTTAAAGCCTTCCCCCAGACGTATCACCACACCGCGCACACCCTTGTCCGTCACCAGCAGGTTGGTTCCGTTGCCAATGACCACCGGGCTGATATGATATTCCCCGAGCAGCTCAAGCACCTTCTTCAGGTCTTCCGGGTGTGCCGGCACGATCAGACAGTCTGCCGGTCCTCCGATATTAAAGCTTGTCAGCGGCGCAAGGGGGACATTAAAACTGACCTTCCCCGCAACTTCCTGCCTGAGTCTCTGCCTGACCTGTTCATCCATGGCAGTGCCCTTTCATGGCGGCAATTCCTGCATGAGACTGTACCCTGTTTTCCAGACATCCCCTGCTCCCAGGGTAAGCACAATGTCACCATGCTTGAGGACTCCCCTGAGATGCTGTTTGACATCATCCAGATGGGGAATAAAGGTGACATCCTTGCACCCGTATTCTTTAAGCCCTTCACAAAAGCTCATCCCGCTGACATCGGGGATCGGACTCTCGCTTGCCGCATAGATGTCTGTCACAATGAGTACATCAGCATCATAAAAGGCAACCATGAATTCCTTGAACAGGTCACGGGTACGGCTGTAGCGATGGGGCTGAAACACCACCACCAGCCGCTGCTGCCAGACCTCCTTTGCGGTCCGCAGGGTGGTTTTAATTTCGGTGGGATGATGCCCGTAGTCATCCACCCAGATAATCCCCTGCTTCTCTGCCCGTAGTTGGAATCTCCTCTGCACGCCTCTGAATTGGGCGAGCGCTTCCCGGATCACGCTGAACGGGAGATTGAGCTCAAGGCCCACCGCAATGGCAGCAAGTGAATTATATATATTGTGCATGCCGGGGATCTTGAGCTCAATTGAGCCCAAAGGGCGGTCATGATACAATACACTGAAACTGCTCTGGAAGCCATGCAGCGCGATTTCGCGCGCCTGCAGATCTGCCTGGGCTGCACATCCGTAGGTGAGAAACCGTTTTCCTATTTTAGGTATAATGCTCTGCAGGTTCTCATTATCCAGACAGATGACTGCCAGCCCGTAAAACGGCACTTTATTGATGAATTCCAGGAATGTCTTTTTTATCTCCCGTATGCTTTTATAGTAGTCCATGTGCTCGCGGTCTATGTTGGTTACCACCGCAATGGTCGGCGACAGTTTCAAAAACGACCCGTCGCTCTCGTCCGCCTCTGCTACCAGAAATTCACCTGACCCCAGCTGGGCATTGGTATTGGTGGTGTTGAGCCGCCCCCCGATGACCACTGTAGGGTCGATGCCGCCGTGACCC
Organism: uncultured delta proteobacterium; assembly: GCA_903924805.1. Classification (GTDB taxonomy): domain Bacteria; phylum Desulfobacterota; class WTBG01; order CAIYCZ01; family CAIYCZ01; genus CAIYCZ01. Next base: position 8,992 of record CAIYCZ010000015.1, read on the forward strand.
AGTATGGCAGCAATCAGGGACGTCGTGGTGGTCTTTCCGTGCGCACCGGCAACGGCAATCCCGTATTTCAGGCGCATGAGTTCTGCAAGCATTTCAGCGCGGGGAATAACGGGGATATTTCGCTCCTGCGCCTCGCTGAGCTCGGGGTTGCCGGGTTTGATCGCAGAGGAGATCACCACCACACTAACATCCTTTATATTTTCCCTGGCATGCCCGTAATAGAGTGCGGCACCCAGTGATGAAAGGCGCTGGGTGATATCGCTGCTTTTCACGTCAGAGCCGCTCACCCGGTACCCCAGGTTGAGCAGCACTTCAGCAATGCCGCTCATGCCAATGCCACCGATACCGACGAAATGAATATGCTGATCTTTCTTGTACATGGCTTGTTTAAAATTTTTAAAAGTTGAATTTCAAATCTCAAATATCAAATGCCAAGTAAAGCCTGAGCACCACTGAGCGAAATTCGAAACAGTGGCACAGGCACAGCGAGTTTTGCTGTTCGGGTTTTGCATTTTGCAGCTGTTTGCTATGTCCATGCCTGATTATGATTTTTGGTCGTGGTGTTTAATTATCTGCGACCCTCCCGTTGCCAACCCGCTCAGCCACCTGCTGATAACAGAGATCAACGATATCCTGCGCTGCTTTTGGCCTGGCCAGAGATTGTACTCTCTGCTCCATGTATGCCAGCCGGCTGCGGTCACGTTCTGTCTCTATAATAGCGCGGGCCAGTTTCTCTCCGTTCAATTCGCGGGAAAGGATCATCAGTGCCGCTTCCGCGTCAACAAGAACCCGGGCATTTTTTTCCTGATGATTATTGGCAGCATGGGGATAGGGTATAAGCAGTGCTGCCCTTCCACAGCAGGTTATCTCCGCAAGCGTTCCGGCACCCGCCCGGGAAATAACCAGGTGGGCATTTCCATATGCTCCGGTCATATCATCTATAAAGGCGATTACCTGTGCCCGGATCCCGTACCTGTGATACGTATCTGCGAGAAGTGCTGCATCTGCCGGGCCGCTCTGATGAATAATCTGTATCCGGTCTTTGACCGGGAGCAGATAGGGAAGCGCAGCCTTCATGGCCTGATTTATTTCCCGGGAGCCCTGGCTTCCACCAAGCACCAGGATGGTGAATGCCTCCTGCCGCTGCGGCATCCGCGCCTGCACAAACTCGCGTCTGAGCGGCAACCCGGTGAACACGGTCCTGTTCCCCGGGAAAAACTCCAGGCTCTCCCGGTAGGAAACACATACCCGGTCCAAATACCTGCCCAGTATGCGGTTACTCAGCCCGGGGAAGCTGTTCTGTTCGTGAATGACCGTGGTGATGCCCATGACCACTCCTGCCAGCACTGCCGGGCCTGAGATGTATCCGCCAACCCCGCACACAATGTGTGCCTGAAAGCGCCGCAGACAGAACCATGAGCGGATAAATGCCCAGGGAAGCATTGACAGTGCAATGAGCTGGGCTGCCATTCCCTGCCCTTTGAGCCCCCTGACCCGGATTGTCTGTAACTGAAACCCGCGTTGCGGTAGTATGCGCGATTCAAGCCCCCGTTCTGTGCCGATAAAAAGCACCTGGTTGTGAGGCGCTCTTCTGAGAAACTCCTCTGCAATGGCAATTCCAGGGAACAGATGGCCACCCGTACCTCCTCCTGCAATTGCCATGTTCATTTCCGCACCCGACAATCGCTTTGATCAGATATGCCAACCAGTATCCCCACACACACAAGATTTATCACCAGAGACGTCCCGCCATAACTTATAAAGGGAAGGGTGGTGCCTTTGGTCGGCATCAGGCCCATGACCACACCCATATTTATGATTGCCTGCACCCCGATAAGGAAAATAATGCCCAGCGCCAGATAGGTGCCGAACAGATCGCTGGCATTCAGTGCTACCTGCAGCCCGCAGTAGAGAATCGCTGCAAAAAGAATTATAATCACCATAACACCCACAAACCCGAATTCCTCGCCAATCACCGCCAGGATAAAATCCGTATGCGGTTCAGGAAGATAAAACAGTTTTTGCGTCCCCTGCACCAGGCCTTTTCCCCAGAGCCCCCCTGATCCGAAGGCAAGGAAGGACTGAACAATGTGATAGCCCGTTCCCTGGTAATTGCCCCAGGGGTCAAGAAAGGCAAGCAGCCGCTGTACCCGGTAGGCTCCCTTATATAAAATCAAGGGGACTGCGCCCGCTGCTGCAATAATAACCATGGATGCCAGGTAGAGCTTGGGCACTCCGGCTACAAACAGGAGCGCAAACAGAAGTATTATAAATATGGTTGCCATGCCAAAATCAGGCTGCAGAAACACCAGTCCCACTATGGGCAGCACCAATACCAGATGGGGCAGCAGGCCGATAGAAAAGGCTTTTATCTTCTGTTCCTTTTTTGCCAGAGAATATGAAAGAAGGATTATAACCGCCAGCTTGGCAAACTCCGATGGCTGAAATGAGACCGGGCCGAGCCTGAGCCACCGGGAAGCCCCGCCAACCCTTGTCCCTATGCCTGGTATAAGCACTGCTGCCAGCAGCACCAGGCTGATCAGCCACAGCAGGTAGGCAATTTTTTTATTTCCCAGATAGCGATACGATTTATTCATGACAAAAAACATGCTGACTATGCCGAACACGGCAAACAGAGCCTGCTTTTTCAGGAAGTAGGCACTGTCACCGAATTTCTGGGCTGCACAGATGCAGCTGGCGCTCCAGATCATGATCATGCCTATGCCTACCAGCACAATGGGGACAAAGATGAGAACATTGTGTATGATGCGCTTATTGTTCATGCTCAAACCCCGTACACCTGACCGTACTTACTCAATTCTTCAACTTTTTTACCGCTGCGCAAAAGCACTCTCCGCGGTGTGCATAGCTGGTAAACATATCAAAGCTTGAACAGGCAGGGGAAAACAGCACCGTATCACCGGGCAGCGCCGTGCTGAAGGCAAGGGCTACCGCATCGTCAAGGGTGGCGACACGATGCGTTTCAACCTCCGCGCCCAGTTCTGCAAATATCCGCTCCCGTGCTTCACCCAGCAGGATCAGAGCTTTTACCTTGGAGCGGAGAGGTTCTTTGAGCGGCGCATAGCTTCCCCCCTTATCCTTGCCTCCGGCAATGAGAATAAGGGGCGCCGTAAGGCTCTCCAGCGACTTCACCACTGCTCCGACATTGGTGCCCTTTGAATCGTTGTAAAATCGCACGCCGCGAATTTCGTCCACAAACTCCATGCGGTGCGCAAGCCCCCGGAAGTGCACCAGGGCGTGCTGGATGGTGCGGACGGGCAGCCCGCACAGATAGCCGACAGCTGCAGCTGCCATCATGTTTTCAAGATTATGCGCACCCTGCAGGAGGGCGCCTGACAGTGAAAAGCTCTCCTCTCCACCCGCATACCGGATGTGCAGAGCGCTGTTACCGGTAACGCCGTTCTGCAGGGAGTGCGTTGCGCTGAAAAAAAACGGCTCTGCCTGAATCCCCTCTTTAAGCTCTCGCACCAGCGGATCATCAAAGTTGAGAACCGCCCGGTCCTCTTTTTTCTGGTTCATGAACAGACGGCGTTTTGCGGCAATATAGTCGGCAAATGAGCGATAGCGATCCAGGTGATCCTCGGTGATATTGAGCATCACGCTGATACGGGGCCTGAATGTGGCGATGCCCTCCAGCTGAAAACTGCTGATCTCTGCAATAACATAATCGCAGTCCTGAACGCCCGAGACATATGCTATGAGCGGTGTACCGATATTGCCTCCCACAAATACCTTCTTCCCGGCCTGTCTGAACATCTCTCCCAGAAGCGATGTGGCGGTTGTCTTTCCATTGGTGCCGGTAACCGCAATAAGCGGCGTCTTCAGGAACCACCCGGCAAGTTCTATTTCGCTTACTATCTTAATTCCCCTGGCGTCTGCTGCGGCAAGCGGTGGAATCTCAAGCGGAACCCCGGGACTGACCACGATAAGATCAGCATGCACAAACGTCTCTTCCTGATGGCCGCCTGTTTCAAGCAGGACACCCTTTTTGGCAAGTTCCAGAGCTTCCTCGGGGAGGCTCTCCTGAGGCTTTGCCTCAGAGATGGTGACACGAGCCCCCCTGTCCAGCAAAAAGTAAGCGGTGGCTATCCCTGTTTTTGCCAGACCCACAACAAGAACTTTTTTTCCCTGCAGTTCCATGTTCACCTCAGCTTGAGGGTACTGATGGCAAGCAGCGCGAGCACCGTACCGACAATCCAGAACCTGACAATAATTTTCGGCTCAGCCCATCCTTTCAGTTCCAGGTGGTGGTGCAGTGGCGCCATCTGAAAAATACGCTTGCCCCGCAGCTTGAACGACCCCACCTGAAAAATAACCGAAAGCGCTTCCACAACAAAGATTCCTCCCACAATGGCAAGCAGCGCTTCGTGCTTGGTAATGACGGCAACGGTGCCAAGGGATCCGCCAAGGGACAGCGATCCCACGTCGCCCATAAATATCTCCGCCGGATAGGCATTGTACCAGAGAAAACCCATGCTTGCCCCGAGCAGTGCCCCGCAGAAAACGGTCAACTCACCACAGCCGGCAATATAGGAGATCTGCAGATAATCAGCAATCTTGGAATGGCCGGTAATATATGAAAACAGAAGATACGTGGCAGACACAATAAGTACCAGGCCAATGGCCAGTCCATCCAGACCATCAGTAAGATTTACCGCATCTGATGAGCCGACAATCACCAGAATGGCAAACAGGATGTAGAAGGCCCCCAGATCGGGTACTGCGTTCTTAAAAAACGGGATGCTTAAATGGGTATTAAAATCAGGCTGCAGGTACAGGTAGACCGCAACAATCAGTGCCACAATGATCTGCAGCGTGATTTTCCTCCGGGCAGATATGCCGCGCGAGTTCTTCCCTTTAATCTTTGTCCAGTCATCAAGCAACCCGATCAGCCCCATGCCGGCAAGCGCAAACAGCACCACCCAGACATAGCGGTTGCTAATGTCCGCCCACAGGCAGGTTGAGGTAATAACAGAAAACAGTATGAGAATGCCTCCGGCTGTTGGCGTTCCTTCTTTCTTCAGATGGGTTGACGGCCCGTCCTCTCGTACATATTGCCCGAATTTAATTTTTTTGAGCTGTTCAATCAGCACCGGTCCCAGTATCAGGGTTAACAGCATCGCCGTAACCGTCGCATAAATGGTGCGAAAGGTAATGTAGCGAAAAACATTGAAGAAACCAAAATAGATATGCAGGGGATATAACAGATAATACAGCATATGACCTCTTCTCTGGTGCGCGTGTTACTCCATGGTTTCTTTTTCTCTATCCTGCAGAGGATACCTCTATCCCCCAGCGTACGTAGCGTCCTTTACACCTTTCATATTATCCTGCCTCAGCTTTTCGCTGCAGAAACTCGACAATCTGTTCCATCTTCATTGCCCGCGAGCCTTTGACCAGCACCCAGTCACCCTCATGCACCTCATCCCGGAGCTTTTCCCTGAGCACTTCCTGCCTGTCGAACGTGAAGACATGCTGAGCGGACATACCGTCTGCGCGCGCCCCTTCTGCCACAGATGCGGAAAACTGTCCGTACACAAACAAAAAATCGATTCCGCACCGTGCAGTCGCTCTGCCCACCTCGCGGTGATAGCCGGGGGAATGCTCACCGAGTTCCAGCATGTCGCCAAGCACGGCAATGGTGCGGTGCTTTTGTTTTGCGGCTGAGAGCAGCTTGAGCGATGCTTCCATGGAAATGGGATTGGCATTATACGAGTCATTGATTATCGTGATGCCGTCCACCCTGATGATCTCCATCCGCCCGGGTATGGGGCGGAATGCTTCCAGCCCCTGTTTAATCTCTTCCATGCGCATATTCAGGGCGTGGGCAACCGCTGCTGCTGCAAGGGCATTGCTTAAAAATATCCCGCCGGGAGGTGCGAGGGTAACCACGTCCTGTTTACCCATGATATCAAGGTTAAAGACCGTTTCTCCGCTGTCATATATCTGCACCAGCTCACCCCTGATATCCCCTTCACGGGTGCCGAATGACAGGATCCGGGCACGGGTCTTCTGCGCCAGCACCATCACCCGCTCGTCATCCCGGTTGACCACCGCGATATCTGCAGCCCCCAGTGCTGCAAACAACTCGCCTTTGGCAGCCATGATATTGTCAATAGTCTTTAACTGCTCAAGATGCGCAGGCCCTATATTGGTAATAACCGCGATATGGGGAGCAGAAATCTCTGCCAGCCGCTGAATTTCACCCCGTTCGCTCATGCCCATTTCCATAATGCCCACCTGGTGGCCCTCGTGTAACTGCAAAAGCGAGAGCGGAAGCCCGATAAGGTTATTCCAGTTCCCGGGATTCTTAAGCGCAGCAAGCCTGATGCTGGTAATCTGCCACAGCATCTCTTTTGTGGTAGTCTTCCCATTGCTTCCGGTAATGGCAACGACCGGGATTTGGAACTGTTTCCGCCACCAGCGGGCCACTTCCCCCAGCGCCTGGAGCGGGTCGGCAACGGCAATGAGCGCCTTATCCGTGCCGCACGCCAGCAGCTGGCCAAGGAGCGGATGTCCCTGTCTGACAAAGGATGCCTGCGCTCCGTTATTAAAGGCATCGCGTATAAACAGGTGCCCGTCACAGTTGTTTCCTGTCAGCGGCACAAATAATTCCCCGGGACTGGTGCGCCGCGAGTCAATGGAGACGCCGCTCAGCACTGCTTGCGCAGGCCCCTGTAACAGGCTGCCCGGTGCTGCCCTGAGAACCTCACTGACTTTCAGTTTCATCTGCCTGTAGGTGTCCGTTCAGCAGTGACCATTTTTCCCCAAGGCCAGCCGTGCCACTTCCCGGTCATCAAACGGTAACTTTTTATCTCCTGTCTGCTGGGTCGTCTCATGCCCTTTACCGGCAATGAGGACCACATCTCCCGGCTGTGCCAGGGAAATCGCCTTGTGTATTGCACAGCTGCGATCTTCAAAAACAAAATAGGCTTTCGCCGCTATATCTCCGCGGCAGAGATGGTCTGCAGCCCGGGGAAGCCCCTGTTCAATAATACCGGCCTCAATCTCCCGGATAATATCCCCGGGTGCTTCACTGCGCGGGTTGTCCGAGGTAATGATAACGATATCGCTGTACTGCGCACCGATACGCCCCATGACCGTACGCTTGTCCCGGTCACGGTCTCCGCCGCACCCGAACACGGTTATTATACTGCGGGCATTGATACCCTGCACGGTCTTCAGCACATTTTCCAGGGCATCTCCGGTATGGGCATAGTCCACAAGCACCAGAAATCCTCCCCGGTTTTCTACACGCTCCATACGGCCGGGTATTGAGCTCACGTGTTCTATGCCGCTTGAAATTGTCTCCGGGGGTATGGCAAGGGAAAGTGCAGTTCCCACTGCAGCCAGGATATTATAGAGGTTGAACATACCAAGGAGGGGCGAGCGGATAGCAACAGTGCCACCGGGCGTGATGATATCAGCACGAATGCCGTCAGGGGTTATAGCTATGTTTCGTGTGTTAATGGTTCCTCCCGTAATCCCAAAGCTGAAAGAGGGCACGGCAAGTTTTCCCAGCAACACCCTGCCCATGGGGTCATCCTGGTTAATAACAGCCCGGACATTTTTCTTTGATGAACCTGCTAACACATGGGTAAAAAAACGCTCCTTGCTGGTGTAGTACCGGTCAAGTGTCTCATGATAATCCAGGTGTTCCGGTGTCAGGTTGGTAAAAACACCGACATCAAACGCGCACCCGTCAACCCGCCGCTGATCCAGTCCCTGTGAAGATACTTCCATCACCACATAGCGGATGCCGGCATCCATCATCTCCCGCAGTATCTTCTGCAGCTCCATGGGCTCAAGCGTTGTCTGCCATGATGCCTGCCTGCACGAGCCGAACCGGTACTCAACGGTACTCAGGACCCCGACTGGATAGCCCGCTTCCCTGAGAATGCCTTCCAGCAGATAGGTGATAGTGGTTTTTCCATTAGTACCGGTAATGCCAATGAGTGTAACCTGCTGTGACGGGTTGCCATAAAACTCGGCAGCAAGCCGGGACAGGGCATACCGCACATCAGGGACAACAATAGTTGATGCGTCGGGTTTATAAAACGGCCGTTGTGTTACAAAGGCCCTCACCCCCGTACGGTAGACCGCTTCCAGAAAGTCGTGCCCGTCTACCCGCGAACCGGGAATTGCCACAAAGAGCGTGTTCCCGGTGGCCCTGCCCGAGTGGCTCACCACAGAAGATATTTCATACTGCTCATCCCCGCAAAACTCCTTTATATCCAGTGCCTGTAAAAGCCTTCCGAGTTTCATCCCTGCCGTTCTTTACCGGCGGACAGGTCATGGGTCTCCTGCCATACCCGGGGTTGCGGTAGTTTCTGAATCGTAGACTCGGGATAGACATGCTGATAGCTGAGAATCTGCTGTGCCATTCTGCTGAACGCCGGCGCCGCTACCACTCCGCCATAGGTAACCCCTCTGGGCTCATCGATTACCACGACGATGGCGAGCCTGGGGTCGTTAGCCGGAACAAATCCCACAAAGGAGGAAACGCTTCTGTCCGAGTAGCCCTTTCCGCCCGGGGCTATTTTCTGCGCAGTGCCGGTTTTGCCGGCAACCTCAAATCCCTCTACTGATGCATTATGGCCGGTGCCTCCCGGCTGAATAACGGTCTTGAGCATGTCCGTCACTGCCTGCGCGCTCTGCGCAGAAATAACTCTGCGGATAGCCTTTGGCACCGTCTCCTGGATGACGGTTCCGTTTTCATCCTTAATCTTTTTTACCAGATAGGGGCGCATCAGCACACCGCCGTTTGCTATTGACGCATATGCGGTGACAAGCTGCAGGGCCGTAACCGATATGCCCTGTCCGAATGAGATGGTTCCCAGGTTAATATCGCGCCACTGCGCAGAGGGCGGCACATACCCCGGGACCTCGCCGGGAAATTCGATGCCCGTCTCCTGGGAGAAACCAAATTTGCAAATGTATTGATAAAAGCGCTCCTTCCCCAGATGCTGGGCGATTTTGCTTGCCCCGATATTGCTGGAGTATTTTATAACATCCGTGACACAGAGCAGCCCGTGGGGGTGCACATCGTGAATGATCTTGCCGCCCATGTGGTAGGAACCATTCTCACAGTCATACATGTCACCGGGTTTCACCACTCCCTCTTCCAGTGCAGACCCCACCAGAATCGTCTTGAACACAGAGCCCGGCTCAAACACATCGGTTACCGCCCGGTTCTTCCATATTTCGCCGGAACCGGAATTGCCCTGATTGGGATTAAACACGGGAGCAACCGCCAGTGCCAGGATCGCACCGGTCCGGGGGTCCATAATCACTGCCAGCCCGCCTCTGGCTTTAGCCTTTAATACAGCCTCCTGCAGTTCCCTTTCAGCAAGGTACTGAATGTTTTTATCTATAGTCAGAGTGAGGTCGTATCCGCGGATGGAATCAACGGTCTTTATCCCCTCCGGGAAAAGCTCGCGCCCCAGCGCATCCCGGTTCACCTCAAGATAGCCCGACCTGCCTCTGATCTCTTTATCATATTCACGCTCAAGCCCCTCAAGCCCCTGGGAGTCGACGCCCACAAACCCGAGGAGTTGTCCGGCAATCTCCCGGTTTGGATAAAACCGCTGAGCTTCTTTGATAAAGCCAATTCCCTCAATCTTGAACGCGCGTATCTTGTCTGACTGATCCGGTGAAAGCTGCCTCTTCATCCAGACAAAAGGCTGCTTGCTCTGAATGATGCTTAAAATTTTATCCCGTGATACTCCTAATATTGAGGACAGTTTCTGTGCCGTATCCTTTTTGTTCCTCACCAGCCGGGGCCGTACGTAGAGCGAATCCACGTCAACACTCACCGCCAGTTCCGCACCCGTGCAGTCATAAATAGTACCTCTCCTGTTGCTCAGCGGGACTTTCTTTTTCGCCTGTCTGTCCAGTCTCCTGATAAGCTCCCCGGATTTGAGCACCTGGAGGGTATAGGCCCGAAACCCTACCACCACCAGCAGGATTAAAAATGCCAGACCTACAAGTCGTATATTTTTGATGATTTCAGAACGGATTTTAAGTTTTACCATTCCAGGACAATGATTTGTTTATGTTTGGGAGTAACCATCTCCCGGTCGCCGCGGGCAATCTTTTCAATCCGTGATGACGCACTCAGCGCAGCCCGTTCCACCCGCAGCGCCCTGTTTCCCTGAATGAGGATCCCCTGTTGTTCATGTGCCCGTGAGATCTGATACCCGGTTTCCAGAATATAAATCCGTATCCACAGCAACATGAAAAAACAGACCAGGATAAAACTTCCCAGGCACAGGGAAAGCAGCGGGTATGAACGTCCCTGGCTGCCGGCGCGTCTTACACTCTGGTGTGCCAGGATGTTCGTGTGAATGAATCGTTCGGTAATAACCTGGATCATGATGTCCCCCCGGGTGATAAAATCCAAAATTCTGATTTTAAAATTCCAAATACTATTTACTATTACACCTTCTCTGCCACCCGCAGTTTTGCACTCCGCGACCGCGGATTAGCCTGTATTTCAGCGGGTGCTGGTACCACCGGTTTTCTGGTAATAATGGTAACCTTCGGTGTTCCGCCGCACACGCACTGGGGCATACGGGGCGGGCACGTACACCCTTTTCCCCACTGCCGCAGCTTGTGCTTGACGATTCTGTCTTCAAGTGAATGAAAAGATATGGCGCACAGCCTTCCGCCCGGTCTGAGCAGGTCCAGCGCTTCGTCCAGTCCGGTGTGGAGGTTCTGCAGTTCATCATTGACTGCGATGCGTAATGCCTGAAACGTTTTAGTGGCAGGATGAATCTTTGCGGGAAAATGTCTGCGCGGAAGCGCGTGTACAATGATGTCGGAAAGTTCTGCGGTGGTGGCAATGGGCCCCTCTGTTCTGCGCTTCAGGATATGCCGGGCTATCCGCTTCGCCCAGCGCTCTTCGCCAAAGCTGCGCAGCATTTCTGCAAGTTCTGGCTCGGACGAGCTGTTTATAATATCTTTTGCCTGCACGGAGGTGTTTTGATCCATTCTCATATCCAGCGGCCCATCACCCATAAAACTGAATCCCCGCGAGGGATCGTTCAATTGCATTGAGGAAACACCAAGGTCAAAAAGGATTCCATCAATCTGATGGATAGGTATCGTATTGAGTATGGTTTTTAGTTCTGTAAAATTTCCCTGCACTACCGTTACCCGGTCATGAAATGGTTCAAGATTTTTTCGGGCAATGGCAACTGCCCGTGCATCCCTGTCTATCCCCACCAGCAGCGCAATCCCGGGACATGTCTTCAGAAGCTCTCCAGCATGGCCGCCACTGCCTGTTGTTGCATCAACGTAAATGCCACCATCCGTACAGCGAATATGCTCTATAACTTCCCGCAACAAAACCGGTATATGCCCGCTGTCCGCGTTCATGTCTACAGCCTGAGGCGGTTGAGAATTTCACCGATGTCTTCACTGGGCTCCTGGTTCTGGGCCTGGTTGATGGTCTGGTCAAACCGTTCTTTATTCCATATCTCAAAGTGTTTAATCCGTCCGGCAATAACCACGTCTTTTTCAAGGTGTGCATGAATTCTCAAACTCGGGGGGATGAGAATGCGCCCCTGCTTGTCAGTGGTGCATTCGGTGGCGTAGGAAATGATCAGACGCTGGAAGTTTCGCACCTCCCGCTTTCCGGTAGGTTGGTTATAAATTTCTTCTTCTACTTTCAGCCATTCTTCCTGAGGATATACGTAGAGGCACTCATCAAATGTGGTGATGATAAGGCTATCATCATATTTGCGCAGTATCTCGCGGAATTTTACCGGAAGACTGATGCGCCCCTTTTCATCTATTATATGGTCAAAACGTCCCCTGAACATAGTTGCCTGATGGTATTAAAAACCACTTTATTCCACTTCATCCCACTTTTAGGCGAAATATATTCCTGTCCGTAACCGATGTCAAGAAAAAAATGATGTTTTTCTAATGATTTTTAGGCTTTTTTCGAACCAAAAAATTAGCACAACATATGGACGTTCATTGTCGTATAAATACTAAATATAGTGTCTATTGCGAATAAATATCTTTTAAAGATGTTTGTGGCGGATAAAACATAAAAATATTTTTTAATATTTTTCTTCATATCAGCCTCAAAAATACCCTGCTGTAATAAAAACTTGAAACCTCCACATGAAAGGTATATTTTGTTGAGTAGCGGTCTGTTCAGTTTTTGCATATAAGAATTTTTCTATCGTACCTGTTGCAGATACGAGCAGCGCATCCGGGGCGTTTTTGAAACTGAAGCACTGAAACCATAGCCACCATGATTAGCTATGAAAAAATTTTGCTGCCTGTTTTTTCTATTTTTTGTTTGTGCTCTTTTCCCGCTGAGCTCACCATGCTTTAGTGAAAACAAAAAAGCTGCTTCTCCTCCCCCGCTTCCTGCACAAGAATTATTTTTCACCTTTCAGGTTCAGTCTGTAGCAAATAAAGAGCCGGCACATGCGCTTGAGAACAGACTGGTCCGCAAAGGCTATCCTGCCTATGTCACACAGTCTCTGGATAAAACCGGGAAGCAGTTCTATCAGATCCGCATCGGAAAGTTCAGCACCCGGAAAGAAGCAGAAGCATCGGCACGCCTTTTTTATACCAGGGAAAAAATGGCGTACTGGATTACTGCAGCATCCGGAACACAGAGGGCTTCATCCACGACGACAACAATGAATGCTGGTGCTCCTGCAGGGTCCCCGGACAATGCACCGGGAAAGGTGCCGGCTCCTGCCGCAGCAAAAGAACCGGCAGCGCAGACAGAATCGCTTTCAGGCATTGAGAAGGTGCCGGATGAAGAAAAGTATCTGGACCTTGAAAACACTGCCCCTGAGACCCGCAAACAGGAATCAGCGCAGCCATCCGAGCAGCCACCACCGGCAGCCCGGGAACAGGAGGACACCTCCCGTCAGCAATCCGTCACCAGGATGTATACCTACCGTGGGCCTCAGGGCTCGCTGCATGTCACCAATACGCTTGATAATATCCCGAACGAGTTTCGGGACGCTATAGAAAGCATCTCCCTGTTCCCGGTTAAAGTTATTTCCTTTAACCAGAAGAAAAAAGTTCTGCTCCTGGATTGTGAAGGGAAGGAACTCGAGGTTAAGCTTCTGGGGATTTCTATTCCGTCTGCTGCTGTTGCCGGCAGCGTTTCCACCTATGTTGATAAAAAATTAAAGGGGGCTCCCCTGCGTCTCAAATACATCCCTGGGCGCAGCGGCGATAAAGACAGAATCCTGTCGGGCAGCCTCTATTTCAGACAGGGCACCCCGGTTAATCTGGAAATGCTCATGCAGGGAATTGCCCCGTATGACACAGGGCACAGTCCCGTCTCACAGCAAAAAGTATTCACCGAGGCAGAAGCCTTTGCCAGAAAGGAAAAGGCCGGCATCTGGGCAGGTCAATAAGCAGCACTGATGATTATCTCCGTGTGATTTATGCATTGAAAATAGAAATCAAAGAGTATATATAATTCCACTCCATGTATGCTATGCAGGCTTGGGTACACTCATGAAAAAAATATGGCTTGGCTCCAGACCATCTGAAATTAAGGGAAAAGATAAAAATTTTGATCCTGAACCGCGCCTTGATGCTGGTGCAGGGCCGGAGTCATCTGCGCCTGAGCAGGTAATTATTTCTGCCCGGAAGCCTGCCAGAAAAGCTGCCGGCCTGAAGCGGATTATCTGGCTGCTGCTTTTCATCATCGGGGTGCTGCTTGGTGTTGTGTTATTTAAGGGGTCACCTGATTTCTCTTCGCAGGATATCAAACATATCTTTTCCCTCCAGGCTGCGCTTGACCGCGTTGAAGTCGTGTCAGGAGCACAGACGCTCACCATACAAGACGGCGAAACCGTTGAGATTAATTTCAGAGACGGCCTCAGCATAAAAAAAATTATCTGCAGGGGATGGTACCGGCTGTTTCCTCCGGATGACATTCAGGCTGAAATCACCGGCGTGGGGAAGCTGCCGGACCCCTATCAGGAAAATATTATCCCGCTGTTAAAACCTGAAAAGGCAACCTCCGGTGACCTCATGCTGTCAAGGGGAAACACCCGGATTGGCAGGGTGCGTTTTACCCTCAGGCTGGATGCCCGGGACTGGATTTCACGGGCTGAAGTGGTAGAGGACCGGGAGCTTAAAAACCTCTGCTATAAAAATGCCATTGCCATCAGCCCCTCTTCTGAAGAAGCCCGCAGCGGTCTTGCCAAAACCTACGAACAGAATAAGCAGGCAGACCGGGCAATTGCAGAATATGAGGAAGTCTTAAAAATTAATCCGGACAATAAAGAAGCGCTCACCGCCCTTGTCAGCCTGTACAGCCAGAAAAACCGGCGCGCAAAGCTCATTGAAACCTATCAGACACTGGCAAAGCTTGATACCAAAAAAGCAGACAACTACTATTACAAAGCCGCTACCGTTGCAGAAAAATCAAATCTGCCCGCTGAGGCACTTGCCCTGTATAAAAAATCCATCGCCGCAAACAGCGCCAATCTCGATGCCCGGCAGAAGCTCATTAAAATATATGAGAAACAGAACCAGTGGAACCTGGTAGCAACGCAAACCCAGGAGTTGGTGAAGCTTGATCCCAATAATTCCAACCTGTATCTCTATCTCTCGGAAGCCTATCTCAAAACCAATCAGCTTGACCAGGCTGTTGCAGCAGTGGAAAAAGCGGCAAAGCTCAACCCGAAGGATGCACCGATTCAGCTGCAGTGTGCGCTGCTGTATGAAAAAGCAAAGAAGGAAGACCGGGCTATTCAGGCATACAAAAAACTGGTTGCGATAACCCCCAAAAATGCCACGGCGTTTAATAATCTCGGACTGCTCCAGGAAAAAACAGGCGACCGGAAATCAGCTGTTGCCAATTATGAGAAAGCGGTATCCCTTGACCCGGACAATACCGTGTTTCTCCTGAATCTTGCGGATGCCTATGAAAAGGAGAAGCAGCGGGACAAAGCCATACAGGTGTATGAGAAAGTAGCACAAGTCGACAAGAAGAATGCGGGAGCATGGGAGGCTCTGGCAGTCCTCTATCAGAAGGGCGGCAGAAATGCCGATGTCATCAAAGCGTATAAGGAGCTCTCACAGATTGAGCCTAAAAAAATCCTCTGGCACCAGAAGCTTGCGTCCCTCTATGAAAACGCGGGGAACTATACTGAGGCAAAAAAAGAATATGAAAGGATTCTGAAATTAAATCCAAAAGATAAAGAAGCTAAACAGAAGGTGCTTGACCTTTCCATCAAGCGAATCCAGAGAAAGCTGAAAAAATAAATTCCTCCTTTTTATAAAGGAAGGTTGGGAGGGATTTCTAAAGAGGGGGCAGGGAATTTTTTTGAATGCTGTGCGTCCGGATGGCACAAGCTGATTTCGCTCTTTGAATATTGACCGGCAGTACAAAAAAGAGTATAAATAGAACACTATATAAAACAGTGCGCCCGTAGCTCAGTTGGATAGAGTGCCGGACTACGAATCCGAAGGTCGGAGGTTCGAATCCTCTCGGGCGCGCCAAAATATTACAATGGGTTAGACGACATTACAGAGGTCATCTAACCCATTTTTTATGCCTTTATCTAACAGATTTCTAACCAAATGTGGGGGATAATTATTTTTTCTTAAATAATAATTTTTCTAACTGCAAGATATTAATATCTCTTAGAACTATATTCATAATCATCATATTAAAAAGAATTTTATTTTCACTTCCTACAATTTCCTCCACATTATTGGCAA
>CAIYCZ010000016.1 GCA_903924805.1 uncultured delta proteobacterium
GGCTTGACAATATTTAATTTTGATCTTCCCCCAGTTTCCCGGGGGAAAGGACTATTTTAAAAGTTTCAGAAATTCTTCTACGGTAAGACCGGCATCCCTAATGAGCTTTCGGAGGAGACCGAACTTCAATTCTTTGTGATCTGGAATGGTAAGAGGTAAATGCTTGGGGTTGATTTCATCGCGGAGACGAATGTGGCTGCCTCGTTGTCTAACAACTTTGTATCCAATAGTTTTAAATACCTCAACTGCTTTACGTCCGGATATGACGGGAAGTTGGGGATTCATAGAGTAACAACCACATCAGCGACAAGCGTTTTGGAAGAATCATGGATCTCCTGATTTTGAGACTCCATATCTTCAAGGCACAAAAGGATTGCTTCCTTGATGTTGGTCATTGCCTCATCAACAGTATTGCCTTGACTGTAGCAACCTGGAAGTGAAGGGCAGGTAACAACATAGCCGCCAGATTCTTCATCTGGCTCAAGCATAATTTTGAAATCATATACTTTCAAGTGCATATACTCCAAAAGTTGTTTATCGATTGTGGATTGTGAAATTTACCACATAATCATTATGCTGTCAAAAAGCAAAAAGGGGAATGCGCGTTCCCCGAAACACAAACTTTAAGGCTGCCTCAAAAAATGTCATTCCTGCGAAAGCAGGAATGACATAACCAGTCGAAATTACTGGACTCCCACCTGCGCGGGAGTGACAGATTGGGAGAAATATGGGGTCAGGCTTAGGTAGGCAAAAGCCTCAGGCGGTATAGCAGCTATGTATTCCGCATTCCGAAATCTGCACTCCGCATTTTTTAAAGAATGATTTCTCCCTTCCCCTGGCGGGTAATCTCAAACGGCTCCGTGGTTAAATCAACAATGGTTGACGGCTCCGATACCAGTACCCCTATATCCAGGACAAGGTCTATCTGCTTCTCAAAATACTCGTGAATAGCTTCACCTGAATTAAGTATTTTCTCTCCCCACAAGGGCACGCTGGTGGAGATGACCGGATTGCCCAGCGTCTGGGTAAGAAGCCGGCAGATAGTATCATCCGGCACGCGGATTCCGATTCCTTTGCGCTTATAAAGCATGTTTTTATTCACCTCTTTTTTTGCGGGCAGAATAAACGTAAACGGCCCGGGCAGGCACCGGTTCATAATTCTGTACGCCTTATCGGATACCCCGGCATAGCGGGATACTTCGCTTAAATCCGGAGATATAAAGCTCAAGGGGGTCTTTTCATCCATCCCTTTTATGCGGTACAGCTTTTTGAGTGCTTTTTTATTATGCAGATCACATCCGAGCCCGTAAATGGTATCGGTTGGATATACTACCAGGCCGCCATTCTTCAGTATCTCGACAGCCTGTCTGATTGCCCGGAGCTGCGGGTTCTTGCTATAGACACGGACTAACATGGGTGTACCCCCCTATTACTATGAGGTAAAAAGGTAAACAGGTGAAAAGGCTAAAAGATAAAACATACATATAAATATATCTCCTCATCTTTTAAGCTGTTTGCCTCTTAACCGTATACAAAATAGAATCTGCTGTTTCAAAAGTCCAGCAGAAAATTCAAACCTGATAGTACCTATTGTTCAGCCATGATGTCAGTATGCAACCGTAATTGCTTTTTCTTGACACATGCGCACTATTGGCCTATACTCACCCACTCAACAGACGCATAGGGCGAATCACCGTGGCAAAAGAGATGTTTGCTGTGTTCTTTGTGGTTTAGATTTTAACAGCACCGGGGAGAATGGTAATGAAAAGAATTGCAATGAAGGGGAAAAGTCCGCTGTATCTTATAATCTTTATGTGTACCGTGACACTAGTAATAAGCGGCTGCAACAAGAAAGATGCTGCCACTTCGGCCGGCAGTTTAGCACAGCAGGAATCTGCTGCAGGTAAAACCGACAGCACGGAAGTAAAGGTAGCAAAGGCGGTGACTGCCAAAACAGATCCGGCAAAAGTACTGGTTGAGGTCAATGGCAAAAAGTTCACCCAGGGTGAAGCAGATATTGAGATTACCAGCCGGCTGTCCGGCGCTATGGGACAGATACCCGAAACCCAGATGGAGGCGCTGCAGGCAAAGATGCTCAAGGAAAGCATTGATGATTTTGTGACGCGCACCCTTCTGACCGAAGCAGCGGAGCGGGGAAAAATAATTGTCAGCGATGCAGAAATAAATTCTGCAATCGATAAGATCAAGACCAACCTGCCGAAGGGAATGTCGCTGCAGGATGCCATGAAACAGGGCGGAATCACGGAAGAGAAGCTTCACGAGGAAGTTTCTCTTGGCCTGCGGATCAATAAAATCATCGATGCGCAGGTTAAGGATAAAAAGGGGCCCTCGGAAAAAGAAATAAAAGATTACTATACTGTTAACAAGAAGCAGTTTGAAGTTCCCGAGACCGTGCATGCCCGCCATGTTCTGCTAAAGACAGA
>CAIYCZ010000017.1 GCA_903924805.1 uncultured delta proteobacterium
CGGCCAGGGATAGTTTTGAAGGCACTCTATCGCTTGCGGGGTAAGTTTTCTTGTGTTAATCAGGAGGCGCTTTTCATAGGCTCTTATAAAGATATCAGCGAGATGCGGAATGTTATTGCTGCGTTCACGTAAGGGTTTCAGCAGTACCGGCGCGATGGCTACTTTATACATCAGTGCGGGCACCATACCGCTTTGGTCTAACACCTGTTCCAGCGGTTGAAAGACGCTTGCCGCGATACGACCTTCAAAACGGACCTGCCGGCCATCAGGGAAACGCACGGTTTCGTGTTCAAGCATAGATACGAGCCATGTTTGTAAGAGGTAAGAGGCATTATCAAGGCCGTGGATATGCAGAGTGCCTTTAAACGGGTTCCCAGAATGTACCGTTTGCAGAAGATGAGAGAGCGCCTCCACGGCATTTTCGCTTTTATCCGGTGCTAGGTGCAGTTCCAGAAACGGTTCGCCTTTGGTAAAGCCTGTTTTATGGAGCAGACGTGATAGATAGCCTTGTCCCAGTCCTTGTTCCCCTATAACAAGGAGCGGCAGTGCTGTGCGGGCAATTTTATTTATCAACAAAAGTGCTGCGGGAGGAAAAAGTGCTTCGGGGGGAATTTCCCGGTGCGAGATAAACGGCGGCAGAAAAGGCGCTGCCGGAGCATATGCCTTTCCTGAGGATGGTGTGCGGCCAGCAGAACCAGGGTCAGTTAACTTGTCGGTCATTGTTTTTATGCTGCTTTAGAATAAGCGGATTAGTGGGAAGATTTATGATAAAGGTTGTTCCTTTATTTTCTGCACTTTTTACATCAATGGTTCCTTCATGCTCCTGTATGATCTGGTGTGAAATTGCCAGGCCCAAGCCGCTTCCTTTAGCTCGTGTGGTGAAGAACGGGGTAAAGATTTTATCCAGTTCCTCCTCTGGAATACCAATGCCCGTGTCACTGATTTCCACCTGCACAAACCCGGGGCCGCCATTGCTTTTGACGATTTTTCTGGTTGCAACTAAAATGGTGCCTTTCTCCGGGGTTGCCTGTATGGCATTGAGCAGGATATTAATGAATACCTGCTTCATTTGCTCTTTATCCACGGTGACGGTAGGAAGATCGTCAGCAAGTGTCGTTTCAATGGTCAGTTCTTTTTGCTTTGCCTCTGTTTTTATAAGGGTTATCATTTTGTCAAGGATATCATTAAGATTTTCCTGCTGAAAGAACGGCCCGGACGGCCTGGAGAATTCGAGAAGTTCTGTGACGAGCGTGGAAATCCGGTCAATTTCCCCGGCTGCCACCGTGGTGAAATAGTTGCGGAACTCTTCATCATCAAATCGTTCGGGCAGCAGCTGGGTAAAGGTTTTAATGGCGACCAGAGGATTTCTGATCTCATGGGCAAGACCCGCGGCAAGGGTGCCGAGCGAGGCAAGGCGGTCCGCGCGGAGCATGATCTTTTTCGTGTTTTTCAGATTTTCATAGAGCTGGGCATTTTCAATTCCAATAGTGGCGCTGTTAGCAAGCGTTGTGAGCAGTTCCAAGTCTTCATGAGTATACATCTTTTTGTTGCCCTTCATGCCTAGGTTGACAATGCCTATCAGCCGCTGCTTTGCAATTAACGGGATGCAGGTCTCTGCTCCCATCCGGGTCATCATTTGGTAAATGGTTTGCATATCAGGATTATGTTGATAGCGTTCCAGCTCTTCACGGATAGTGATTTCCCGGCGCCGTTCAAGCAGTTTGAAAAACTGGTCGTCTTTTCGATAGCTGTTCGCAATGGTGTACCCTTCAAGCCCGCGGGCGTCGCATAAAAGAACGGCATCTTTTTCTTCATTGAAGATAAAGACCGAAGCTTTATCTACCTTAAGAGCTTCAGTTGTTGTTGAGATGATTTTTCTACACAGTTCATTTATATCGAGGATAGAAACCATCGCCTTGCTGAGATCGCTGATGGTTTTTTTGTAGTCATATTTATCTTTAAAAAAGGATTGCTCCACGGTTGTTTCTGCCTGTAATCGCACTTTGGGAAAAAGGTA
>CAIYCZ010000018.1 GCA_903924805.1 uncultured delta proteobacterium
CTTTCCGTGTCGGCCCGGTGGGCACTCAGGTCATTAGCCACCCCATCAATCTTCTTATTAAGTTCCTGAATGAGTGAAGAATTCAGTTCAATCTTTTCACTCAATTCTTCCTTAGTATCATCAATTTTCTTGTTCAGTACTGCATGACCTTCCAGAACCAGATCAACCTTGCCATTGATATCTTCAAGCAATATTTCTAAATGATCTTTCTCCATATATGCATCCTTATCAATCTAAGCGCTTGCAGGATTTTCTACCATAACCTTGTCAAAAGCCTGTATAATCAGTTCTTTCATATCCGCTTTTTCTGAAGCTGCTAGTATTTCAATACCTACCACATTCCCGGTTTTATCGTAATCCATAATTATGTCTTCAGTGATTTGATCGGTATTTTCTATTTTGGCTTCTCTTAGTCTTATGTATAGAGCATCTGCCTCATGAGAGTAATGAATTCTCATCATTTGCTCCTTGGATTGTTAAGAGAATCACTAACAAGTTCTTCTGAAATTTCTCTTTCATTCATCTGCAATTTAATATGATCTGTCCAAATCCATTTCATTATTTATTTCTATCACAACATTAGCAAGTTAAATTTTGAATGCATCTATTCCGTACCTATCCACCAGCTCATGAAAAGAAATAACCCTGCCCTCAACCGGCGTATCCTTAAGAATTTTTATCGCGTTCTCCAGGATCTTTAATACTCCTTCCATATCAGTAAATTCAGCCACGGTCCGGGCAATCCGGGGATGGCGGGCACCGGTTCCGCCAATCGCCACTTTATAACCTTCTTTCTCGGTAAAGAAGACCCCCTCCTCACACTGCTCGACACAGCCGGAACATTTAATGCATTTTTTATAATCAATCACCGGCCCCTTCTCTCCCAGGCTGATTGCCTTTGCAGTGCAGTATGCAACGCACGTATTACAGTGCGTGCATGCTTCTGCCTTCACACCCACTTGGTACACGCCCAGTATCGCAAAATCCTGGAAGTACGGAGAGAAACATGCATTCGGGCAGCCGGTCAAGCCGATCCGCAGCATGTGATGGCTCATGATTGAGGTCTGGGCCTTATCCATGATAATCTGGGTGATGCCATGCTCTTTGAGCCTGTTTCTCAAAGGGGTTAACAGCCGCCGCATATTTTCCCGCTTTTCCATGGTGCTCGCGCCATATTTGGCAGGACAGAGCTCAATGGAATAGAGTTCTTCAGGCTCATCAATAAAAAATTCATCCGGGAGCCCTGCATCCTCACCCCGCGCCATGCGCCGCATTAACTCAACAGCTTCTTTGCCCAGCGCCTGCTCATAGCCCCGTTCCGTTTCCCGTGCAGTCTCCACCGTGACTCGTGGCTCGTTTTTCTTTTTTGCCCGACGCACGGCATCCATCTTGGCAAAATGCGCGATCATCGGCGGACGTGGTATCTCTTCAACAATTTTTACAGCCTCTTTATCCCAATCCATACATTCCTCCTTGTTGGCAGGCTAACTTTTCGCGTCTATGAGCTTACCGTTAACAAACCTGTGAATTATGCTGGAAACATATGTCTGATAGGGCAATCCCTCGATTACTGCCTTTTTCTGCAATTCATTCAAGTCTCTTTCGGAAATTCTTATGTTCAATCTTTTATCTTTCTTAAGAGTGTTCCGTGCATGCTTCATTAGTTCTGCTTTTCTTTTTGAAAGGTTTTTAACGGGAACCCATTCCCCCCTTTCAAAGCTGTCCAATATTTCTTGTTCTTCCTTAATGAATTTGGTTTTCATTTGCTTTTTCTCCCGAAATATATTTCCGTAGCCTTCCTGCTGGGAATAATAGTTTTCAGAAATACTTCTTCTTCATCTTCAACATAAGGAACAAGGTATGCGTAGTTGTCTATACCAATCACCATTATCCGCTGTCCTGAATACCTCTTCTGATCGGGATGTTTGTAGTCATGCAGAATGTTGCCCTTCTCAATATAATACACAACATCCTCGAAGCAAATTCCCCTCAGTTCTTTGAGTTTCAGGCTCTTCTCCGTATTCCAATTTATATACTTCATCTGTTTGATAGATTACTACGTTGTGTGCATTTTGGCAACAATTGAATCTTTTGATGATTCAGCTACTATTTAAGAGTTGGAAAAGAGGAATATCAAAATCGGGGTAATTTAGGGGTTAGCGCTGATTGCTGAGAGCTGCTATTTAACGCGCTCCCGGAGCCACGGCTCAAGCCGCTTAAACTCAATCTTAAACGCCTCGCGTATCTCTCGCATCTCAGCTTCCGTGCACACGCTGTCCCGCCTCATGCGGTAGAGAAAATCCTTGCCGCCTTTTTTACCGGTCACCAGGGCAATCGCTGAAAACATCAGGTTAGCCAGCCAGAAGGGCATCTTCTTTATTTTTGCTTCACGTCCGACCACTGTTCCAACCAGTGCGATAATCTCAGCCAGGGTAAATACCTCAGACCCCGCAATCTTAACAATTTTATTTTTTACTTTTCCATTATCTATGGATTGAATAAATGCTTCCGCGAGGTCTACGGGGTCTAAGGGCTGCAATTTGGTCGAGCCGTCACCAACTATGGTAAACGCTCCGGTCTTTTTTATCTTGGGGGCAAAATACTCCGCAAAATCCACAAAATAGCCTGAAGGCCGGAATATGGTATGGGTAATGCCTGAGTTGATGAGAGACTGCTCGGTATTCCACTTGGCAGAAAGCGAGCGCGCAGGTGAATTTGGCTCAACACCCATGACGCTCGTATAGAGGATGTGCCGCACCCCGTTTTCTTTTCCCGCCTGGATGATGTTTTTCATCCCGCCATGCTCAACCATCTCATGGGTAAGCTCTTTTGTCTCCCCGCGCATCCCGATAACATCCATCACCACATCAACGCCCTTCACCGCCTCCCGCACCGAATCTAATTTCGTAATATCTCCGGTGATAATTTCAAGCGATGAGGTATCCGCTCCCGGCAGCTCAAGGGGCTTTATATCAAAGCAGCGTGCAGGAATTTTTCGTGCGATGCATTTCCGCACAATCTCTTTACCAACGTGGCCGTTACACCCGGCTATGAGCAGCATAGTTAATCTCGCAATGTATTAATTTATAGTTATATCTGTCACAGCATAATAACTACAATCTACAATCTCAGCCTTGCCCTGACTCATCCATCATTTTCTTTAAATCATTGCAGAGCTGGAGGGTAATTCTTGTAATGCCCTGGCTTTGTGCATAGGACTCGGTTCCCTCAATCGCGCCTTGACGGACGCCACCGGGGATTTTCATCATTTGCTGCTTGGCCGCTGCTTCCCAGTCCATGGTGAAGGTTGGAGAAATCTCTTTGATGACAGCATTTTTAATAAACAGCAACCCGATAAACAGTAGAATGTTTGCACCCCCCTTAAGGAAAAAGGCTGCCCCTGGAGAAACTGTATCAAACAGATATCCACCCAAAATCAGAAAGAACAGTATACCGATAGGCTGCATCGTGTTCAAGCCGGCCATAACAGTACCCATTAAGGTAATTGGTGCGACATCAAGCGCCAAGGTGTTGGCGCCGGCTATTGAACCTGCCATGCCAACGCCTGCAAATACTGCAGCAACATAGCAAATAGGACTGAATGGTGTCGGAGCAACTCCTATAAGTACCATGCTAATACCTGAAAACAGGACAGCAAGAATAATCGTTTGCACACGGCCCCATTTTTACAGCATCACACCGATAACAGGGAATGCCAATAATGATATCACTCCCATTACCATCAATGGAAAAGTGGCTTTAAAGGTCGCAGCTCCTTCAGTCAATCCAGTCGATTTGCCGTAACTTGTCCCCCA
>CAIYCZ010000019.1 GCA_903924805.1 uncultured delta proteobacterium
TGAGGCTGATGATAAAGACGATGGTCATTTTTAAAACACCATAACCTGTGACCTTGGCCACCCCTGGGGTGGCTCACAACCGTTAAGCTCCCCGCATTGCGGGGACGTTATAACTTCAAAATAATTTTTTACACCCCCAGCACTGCCCCACCAGCCAGGATACTTATTAATATGCAACAATCGGTGGCATACTTGCGAGTCCTGGGCATACAGCCAGTGCATTCTGGACGGAGGGTAATAATATACCACTACATGCTCAAATTTATTTTATGTCCACGCTAACTGATTTTGAAGCTGAGTGATTCTTGCTGTCAAAAGCAGTCACCTTGATTTCATAGCGGCCCGGCTTGTCATAGGTGTGACTTGCAGGAAAGAAATGGTGCTTATCAGCGGCTCCGTCACCCCACTCCCACTGGATGCGCTCAATGGGGGCTACCACCCCGCCATTGACAGTTACCTGCTTTCCCTGCACTTCCGGGTTGTTCAGGCTCAGTTGAAAATCAATAAATCCGCTGTCATCGGTACATCCTGCATATAAACAGCCCAGCAGAACAAAAGAAATAACTATGCCATAGATTTTGAAATGCAGCTTACCCATATCCTTTCTCCTTTAAATCTGAAAATAGTATTTTATCATCAACCATTTACTACCCAATATACCCACAATAATAAAATGGTCAAGATGAAAAACAGCCGCTACAGGATGACAGATTACGGGTTGCGGGATGCATGAAGATGGGATAGAATTAGTCACGAGTCACGAGTCACGAGTCACGAGTTAAGGAGTTTTATTATAAGACCATGTTGAAAATCGGCGATCTGACACTATCTTCTCCCTGTATTCTTTCCCCGCTTGCGGGAATCAGTGATTTGCCTTTTCGCATGCTCAACCGCTCATTCGGCTGTGAGTTTGCATTTACCGAGATGGTGAGCGCCCGCGCTCTCGTCGGCCAGAGGAAGAAATCACAGCATAAACTGCTCTCTACCACTCCTGCCGACCGGCCCCTCGGCGTGCAGCTTCTTGGCAATGATGCTGAAACTCTCCGCGGTGCTCTTGACAGGCTCCGGAAATATAATTTTGATATTATAGACTTCAACGCTGCCTGCCCGGTGATTAAAGTTACGCGCAGAGGCGAAGGCGCAAGCCTTCTCAAAGAGCCCCGCAGATTAGGTGAACTGCTCAGGGCAGTGGTTGCTCATGCAGACATTCCGGTTACCGTAAAGATTCGCTCCGGCTGGGATGACACATCCATAAATGCACGGGATGTTGCCCTGTACGCTCAGGATGCGGGAGTAAAGGGTTTAGTCATCCATGGCAGGACCAAAGCACAGGGATACCAGGGAACGGTAGATTATCAGATAATCAGAGCGGTAAAGGAAGCGCTGTCAATTCCTGTCATAGCAAGCGGTGATGCTCTCTCGCCCCGGCTCATTAAAAAACTGTTTGATGAAACCGGATGCGACGGTGTGGCCATAGCACGCGGTGCATTGGGCAATCCCTGGATTTTCAAGGAAACAGGTGCATTTATCCGGGACGGCATAGATTCTCAAAGGCCCGGGATGGATGCGATTGCCGATACCATGATCTCCCACCTGAACCTGTGTATTGACTTTCATGGTGAACGGATGGGGACTATGATCTTTCGCAAATTCTTTGCCTGGTATACAAAAGGCATCCATGGGGTGCGGGAGTTGAAATGCAGTGCCTTCCGTGCTGAGACAAAAGATCAAATGATAGATTTTATTAATGAGGTGCGGACTACCAGCTGGGACAGAGGCTTTTATTGCAGCGCTGCCGTAGATGAACGGATAAACGCTGGTCGAGATTTAATTGACCTTTGAAGATGTAACCCTTTTCCCTCGCAAAATCAGGATATAACTCTGTAAAAAATTTTAATACTTCTCAGTTATTATCTGTTCAACAACAGAGGAAACTTCCTCTTTAATTTCTTCAA
Source organism: uncultured delta proteobacterium (assembly GCA_903924805.1). Lineage (GTDB taxonomy): Bacteria > Desulfobacterota > WTBG01 > CAIYCZ01 > CAIYCZ01 > CAIYCZ01. Next base: position 1,956 of record CAIYCZ010000019.1, read on the forward strand.
GCCGTCTTTCTGAATCCGCCTCAAACCTGAGCACCAGCGCCGGCTGAGTGTTTGAAGCGCGCACCAGGCCCCATCCGCCGGGCATAAGAATCCGCGCACCGTCAATGTCAATTATCTGATATTTTCCCCTGAAGGCTTTTTTTACTTTTTCTATGACCGCAAATTTCTTCTCATCGGCGCAATCAACACGGATTTCAGGAGTCGTCCAGGTTTTAGGCACGTCTGCAAGCAGCCCGCTCAGGGTTGTGTTGCTTCTGGATAAAATCTCCAGCAGCCGGCATGACGCATACACCGCGTCATCAAACCCGAAGTAGCGGTGGGCAAAGAACAGGTGCCCGCTCACTTCACCGGCAAGCAGTGCATGCTCTTCTTTCATTTTTGCTTTCATAAGGGAATGGCCGGTCTTCCCCATGACCGCCCTGCCGCCTTTTTGATTTATATCATTATAGAAGTTCTGCGATGCTTTCACTTCTGAAATAAACGTTGCTCCAGGTACTTCTTTCAGCATTTCTCTGCCGAAAATAATCAGCAGGTGGTCGCCCCAGATGATATTTCCCTGCTCATCGATTACGCCTATCCGGTCGGCATCTCCGTCATAGCCGATGCCCACATCAGCCTTCTCTCTTTTTACGGTTTCAATCAGGTCTTGCAAACACTCCGGGACCGTCGGGTCAGGGTGATGATTCGGAAAATTTCCGTCCATATCACAGTACAGCTCAATCACTTCAGCGCCGAGCATTTTCAAAAGCGGCACTGCAGCCTGCCCTCCGGTGCCGTTACCCGCATCCACCACAATCTTTATCTTCCTGGAGAGCTTAATATCCCCCGCAATCCTGTCCCAGTACGGCTGGAGGAGATGTGTCGACGAGAGTTTTCCAGCCCCTTTTTTAAAGTCATTCTTTTTAATCAGCTCTTTTAATACCTGAATCTCAGAGCCATAGATGGTTGCTTTGCCGAGACACACCTTGAAGCCGTTAAACTCGGGCGGGTTGTGGCTGCCGGTAATCATCACGCCGCCATTTTTATCTAAATGAAAAAGAGAAAAATAGAGAAGCGGGGTATGACACACACCAATGTCAATGACATTAATGCCGGTGGCAAGCAGACCTTCACACAGCGTATCTTTGAGGCTTTCTGAGGACAGCCGGCAGTCCCGTCCCAGCGTAATATCCTTGACACCATGGCGCAACAGGTAGGTGCCGGTTGCCCTGCCCAGATGTTCAACCACCTCGTCCGTTAAGTCTTCTCCCACCACACCACGGATATCATATTCTCTAAAGATATTATCGTTCATAGTTCAATCATAAGGGTTCCAGGGGTCAAGGGTTCCAGGGTTCGAGTGTTTTTCTATTAAGAATTTCACTTGATCCCTTGTATCATAGACCCCTGGAACCCTTTTTTTATAGATACTCTTTCATCCCTTTTTCTTCCAGAAGTTCAACCATCTTTTTCACATCCTGTGCCCGGTCCTTTGCACATATCAGAAGTGCGTCCTCAGAATCCACCACTATAACGTCTTTGAGCCCTATAATGGCAGTAAGCTTTTTCGGTGAATAGGCTACTATGCGTTCTGCATCAATGGCAACAACTTTTCCCCGTACCACATTTTTTTGTTCATCCTTGGCAGAAATATCATAGATTGCGGACCAGCTTCCAACATCATTCCAGCTAAATTCCCCCCTGAGGGTGAGAACCTTTACTGATTTTTCCATCACCCCGTAATCTATTGAAATCGCCTCTATGCTGTCATACGCAGCAGCAAGCACCTGTTCAAACTGCGCTGTACCAATTGAAGATGCAACGGGCAAAAAAACTTTATAGATGTCAGGCAGAAACGTTTTTATTTCCTCAAGGATGGTTGCCGCCTTCCAGACAAAGATGCCGCTGTTCCATAAAAATGTGCCCTGTAAAAATTCACAGGCTTTCTCAAGTTGGGGTTTTTCATGAAATTTCTTAACCCGGTAGACTCCCCTGCCATGATAGTGTCCCACTTCATCCCCGTACTGAATATAGCCATAACCGGTTTCCGGGCAATTGGGCGTGATGCCAATAGTTACCAAAGAGTCATTTTTTTGAGCTGCCTCGCAGGCAGCCTCTATACAGTTGCAAAAGGTTTTTTTATCTCCGATATAGTGATCAGCAGGAAGAACAACCATCGTTGCTTCAGGCTGTCTTCTTTGAATCCATAATGCGGCAAGACATATACAGGGAGCTGTATTGCGCCCCACCGGTTCAATGAGAATGTTTTCCTTCGGGATATCGGGTAGCTGCTGCTGCACACCGTCAGCACATTCCCTGCCGGTCACTATGATGATGCGCTCTCTTGGGATAAGGCTTGAGATTCGTTCTACCGTCTCCTGGATCATTGTTTTCTCACCAATTATATCAAGGAGTTGCTTTGGTGTAGCGGTCCTGCTTCGAGGCCAGAACCGTGTCCCTCTTCCGCCAGCCATAATTACACCATACATAAGAGGCTCCTCCCGCAACTTTTTCATACACTTTTATATTGATTAGTTTTAATTAATATGGTATTAAAAAAAATTATTTTTTTTGTTTTAGTTCAATACCATAGGTTAACTATAGAAACAAGCAGTAACGAGACACATTCTTTGTACTTGGAGGTAAAATATATGAGCAATGTATGCAGTATCTGTGGAAAAGGAAGGCAGGTGGGCTACAGCGTCAGCCATGCCCATAATAAGGCAAAAAAGGTCTGGAAACCCAATATCCAGAAAGTAAGGAGCCTGAGTAACGGGTCGGTAAAACGAATTAATGTATGCACCCGCTGTATCAGGTCCGGGTATGTGGTGAAGCCGGCACAAAAGAAAGCCGCTGTTTCCGCAGAGGCCGTTTAGCAGGTTGTTGAAAAAGTTGTTTTTCTTGAGGCTGGTCAAAAACATTCAGATGCAAGGCGCGCAACATCACGAGGAATGAGGCGTACTTTGCGGTACGCTGCAATGACGAGGGATGAGCGCAACGCAGCAGATGGGTGTTTTTCAACAGCCGGTTAGAATCTGATGCGGGAAACGTTGAGCACGCCTCTTAACTTTGCTATTGCCCTGATGACCGTATTTAAATGATTGAGGCCAGTGACTTCAATCTCAAAAACGTTAATGGCCTTTCTATCAGAGGTGGTACTGACTCTGGCATTCCTGATATTTGCTTCTGCTGAAGCGATCGAAGAGGTAATATCCGCCAGCAGACCCTTCTGGTCAACACACAGCACTTCAATGCTGACCGGTGTATTATTCTGGTATGAAGGATCCCATTCCGCTTCAAGCTTGCGCTCGGCATCGACCGTGCCCAAGTACGGACAATCAGCAGCATGGACGGTCATCCCTCTTCCCCGGGTAATATAGCCGATAATCTTTTCACCGGGAAGCGGGCTGCAACACTTTCCGAACCGTATCATGATATCATCAATGCCGCGGATCCTGACACCGGCAGGTCCCTTGTTGTCAGCGGTCCGTGGCAACGGTATGCCTCTGCTCTCCTGAACCCGCTCAGCCTGCATTTCTTTTGGCAGCAGCTTATTAAGAACATGTTTTGCCTTTATCTCACCGCGTCCGACCGCTTCCAGAAAGTCATCAATATCCTTGATCCCCTCCCGCTGGACAACCTTTAAAATCTCGCCCGTCCGCAGCAGTTTGGTAAAATTAAGGCTGTGCCTGGAAAACTCACGCTCACAGACATCCCGTCCGATGCCAATGCTGGTCTCCCGCTCCTGTGACCGTATCCACTGCTTGATCTTGGTCTTTGCCCTCGATGTCTTGACAAATTTCAGCCAATCTTTGCTCGGGTGGTGATTGGACAGGGTCACTATCTCCACAACATTACCACTTTTAAGCAGATACTTGAGGGGGACCAGCTTGCCATTAATTTTTGCTCCTACGCAGCGGTGCCCGATTTCGCTGTGGATGCGGTAGGCAAAATCAACCGGCGTTGATCCTGCGGGAAATTCAAGTACTGCTCCCTTTGGCGTGAAAACATAGACCTCATGAGGGAACAGGTCGATGCGAACCGTCTCCAGGAATTCGCGGGGGTCCTTTAGTTCCTTCTGCCATTCCATGAGCTGATTGAGCCAGGCAAACCGCTGGTCATCTTTCTGGTCAATCTTCCGGCCTTCCTTATACTTCCAGTGCGCAGCGATGCCTTGCTCTGCAATGCGGTTCATCTCTTCGGTTCTGATCTGGATTTCAATGCGCTGGCCGTAGGGGCCGATGACGGTGGTGTGGAGGGACTGATACATGTTGGCTTTGGGCATGGATATGTAGTCTTTAAATCTCCCCGGCACCGGCGTCCAGATGGAATGGATGCTACCCAGCACCTCATAACAGTCACGCCGGGAATTCACCATAACCCGGAACGCAATGATGTCATAGATCTGGCTGAAGTCAAGGTTCTGCAGAAACATTTTATTGTAAATGCTGTACGCATGCTTGGGCCGTCCCACCACACGCGCCCCTATGCCGAACTGCCGCAGCTTTTCGTCAATAATCCGCACCACCTCGCTTACATACTTCTCTCGCTCTGCAGACGTTACCACCAGCTTCTCGTTAATCTCGGCGTAGGCTTCGTTGCGCAGGTAACTGAGACACAGGTCTTCAAGCTCGCTCTTGATCAAAAAAATCCCCAGCCGCCCGGCAAGCGGTGCATAAATATCCAGGGTCTCCTGGGCCAGCTGTCTCTGTTTTTCAAGGGGCAGATAGATGAGCGTCCGCATGTTGTGCAGGCGATCGGCAAGTTTAATCAGAATGACCCTGATATCCTTTGACATTGCCAGGATGATTTTACGGAAATTCTCCGCCTGCTGGTCCAACTGACTTTCAAAGGATATCTTGCTGATTTTGGTCACGCCATCAACCAGCGTGGCTACTTCATGACCAAAAAGAAGGTCGATTTCCTCTGTGGTGGCATAGGTGTCTTCTACCGTATCGTGGAGCAGGCCGGTCGCAATGCTGTACTCATCAAGCCGCAGGTCCGCAAGGATCCTGGCTACAGACATGGGGTGGTTGAGGTATGGCTCTCCTGAAAGGCGGGTCTGCCCATGGTGAACTTTTGCAGAAAAAACATAGGCCTTCTCTATGAGCGCAAGGTCAGCCTCTCTGAAGTATGCGTTCACCTGGTCAAGGATGTCATTAATCCGGACAATCCGTTCTTTTGGCATAAAACAGATTTAACCGATTTTATTCAAGGTTTCCTCAACAGTATGCACGGCATCTGATATGTTCACCAGCTGTACTTCTCCGGTTTTTCTCGATTTGATATCCACGGTTCCTTCACGTGCCGCTTTTGCGCCAACCGTTATGCGCAGCGGTATGCCGATGAGATCCGCATCCTTAAACTTGATGCCCGGCCGTTCATCCCGGTCATCGAGGAGCACGTCAATCCCTTTTTGCATGAGCCCGGCATAAATCGCTTCAGCAGCTTCCATCTGCTGCCGGTCCTTCACATTGACGGGAGCAACGACCGCGGCAAACGGGGCAATAGCGGGATGAAAGATAATACCATCCTTGTCATGAGACTGTTCAATGGCGGCCGCCACGGTTCGTCCCACACCAATGCCGTAACAACCCATGACCAGATACTGCTCTCTGCCCTGCTGGTCAAGATAGGTTGCGGCCATGGCTGTGCTGTATTTTGTGCCGAGCTTGAAAATATGGCCAACCTCTATCCCCCTGCTGATACTGAGGCTTCCGTCACAGCGGGGGCACGGGTCTCCCTGTGCTGCGCTGCGGATATCGGCATACCGGGTAATCTTAAAATCCCTCTCCGGGTTTACCTTGAGCAGGTGGACATCTTTCTCATTGCCGCCGGTAACAAAATTACTGCCGCCGGCCAGCCCGAAGTCAGCAATCACGGGTATGCTAAGACCGATGGGGCCGGCAAATCCGCGCGGCGCACGGGTCTGCTCTTCTATTACCGGCTCATCGGCAAGCTCAATATGATCACAGCCCAGAGCGTTGCGGAGCTTGATCTCGTTTATTTCATGGTCGCCTCTCACCAGAGCGGCAAACGGTCCGTCAGATCCGGTGAAGATAAGCGTCTTGATCAGATCCCGCGGAGAGACCTGCAGATATCCGGTCACTTCCTCTACCGTCCGCATTCCCGGCGTCGCAACCCGCTGTATCTCTTTCCAGCTCTTCCCATCCTGAGGCACTATCTCAGGCGTGCGTATTGCAGCCTTTTCCGTATTAGCCGCATATCCGCACACGTTACAGTTCACAATCAGGTCTTCTCCGGTATCAGCCAGCACCATAAATTCATGAGAAAAGCTTCCCCCGATAGGCCCCGTATCTGCCTCAACAGCCCTGAACGTAAGGCCCAGACGGGTAAAGATGCGGCTGTATGCATCATGCATCTTCTGATAGCTCTGCGCTGCTGCCTTCTCGTCAGCATCAAAGCTGTAGGCATCCTTCATGAGGAATTCCCGTGCCCGCATTATGCCAAACCGGGGCCTCACCTCGTCTCTGAATTTAATGTGTATCTGATACAGGATGAGCGGGAGCTGCCGGTACGAGGTGACAACACCTTTTACCAGATCGGTAATAACCTCCTCATGGGTTGGCCCCAGGCAGAATTCACGATTTCCCCGGTCAATAAACCTGAGGAGCTCCTTTCCATATACATCCCAGCGGCCGCTCTCCTTCCACAGCTCAGCAGGCTGCACAAACGGAAGCGTCAGCTCCTGGGCACCCGCCCGGTTCATCTCCTCCTGGATAATCTTTCTGGTTTTCTGTATTACCCGTTCCCCCAGAGGGAGGGTGGAATAAATGCCTGCGGCAAGCTTCCGGATCATACCGGCGCGCAGCATCAGCCGATGGCTTACCACTTCCGCTTCAGCAGGGTCTTCCCTGAGCGTCGGAATCAACAGTTGTGAATAGCGCATAGACACTCCTCTTCCCGTACCGATACCGTGACAACCAATGGCCGGTGAAAGATGTACCGTTATTTTTCTGACAGAGCAGAGATTTCCCGGTAAAATTCCCTGAGCAGATCCCTTTTAGGACACCGTTTCACAATAGCTCCTTTTTTAAAGAGCACGCCCATATTCTTACTTCCGGCTATGCCGATATCAGCCTCCCTGGCTTCCCCGGGCCCGTTCACCTCACATCCCATAACCGCAACTTTGATGGGCAGCTTCACCGTGGCAAGCTTGCGCTCAACAGCTTTTGCTATGGATAAGACATCAATATGACATCTGCCGCAGGTGGGACATGAGATAATTTCGGGCCCGCGCAGCCGCAGCCCCAGAACCTTTAAAAGTTCAAACCCCACCCGCACCTCTTCTACCGGGTCTGCAGTGAGCGATACCCGCAGCGTATCGCCAATTCCTTCTTCAAGCAGAATGCCAAGCCCCACGGCAGATTTAATCGTGCCGGAAAACGCGGTACCTGCCTCGGTGACCCCGATATGCAGCGGATAGCACGTTTTCCTGGAGAGCAGGCGGTATGCTGAAACCGTGCTTCGCACATCAGGAGATTTGATGGAGACCTTTATGTCAGTAAAAGAAAGCCGTTCAAACTGCTCTATGCTTCTGAGTGCGCTCTCCACCAGTGCCTCGGGCGTGGGACTGCCATATTTTCTGAGTATATCCTTTTCCAGCGAACCAGAGTTAACGCCAATCCGTATGGAGATACCTTTCTCCCGTGCGTTAGTAACAATAGCGGCAATCTTTTTCGGGTTTCCTATATTACCGGGGTTAATCCTGAGACCGCCTACCCCTGCTTCTATGGCCTGCAGGGCTAAGGTATGGTGAAAATGCACATCAGCAATGACCGGGATGCCGGCATTTCTGACAATCTCCGGCAGCGCCCGGGCAGCCTGCTCATCCGGAACGGCAACCCTCACTATTTCACACCCGGCGTCTTCAAGCCGGTGAATCTGTGCAAGCGTTTTTTTCACATTCCGGGTGTCGGTCTTTGTCATGGACTGGACGCTTACGGGTGCGCCTCCCCCTATCCTGACCGGGCCGACTGCAATCTGAAGGGTCCTTTTTCTTCGCTTCACGTTCAGTGATCCCCTCGAAACCACAAAGAACACCGGGATAAAATGTATATTTTAAAATCAAACTTTATCATGAAACTGTTCTCCGTGTTCTGGTTACTTAACTTTCAGGCACCCAATAATTTCCTGCAGGGTGCTGCAGCCTTTGTGCCTGAGATACGCCTCGATTCCCTCAATAATGCGCAGGGGAGCATCCGGCCTGATAAACAGAGCGGTGCCTATCTGAACAGCCCGGGCTCCGGTTATCAGATACTGCAGGGCATCCGCTGCTTCCATGATGCCGCCAATGCCGATGACCGGAATAGAGACCGCATTCACCGTCTCCCACACCATCCTGAGGGAAAGCGGCCTGATTGCCGGTCCGGAAAGCCCGCCGGTACTATGTGCCAGCACCGGCGCGCAGGTTTCCACATCCACCACCATACCGGTAAACGTATTGGTGAGGGAGAGGGCATCAGCTCCTGCTTCCTCAACACTTCGTGCAATGCGCGCGATGTCAGTTACGTTTGGTGACAGCTTTACGATAAGCGGCAGGCTGGTTGCTTTCCGTACCGCACTGATCAGTTCATGGGCACGCGCTGGTTCTGTGCCAAAAAATATGCCGCCCTCTTTTATGTTGGGACAGGAGATATTAACCTCAAGCCCTGCAATCCCCTCTACAGCACTCAGCCGTTTTCCCAGTTCCGTATATTCGCCAGCCGTCTTTCCAAAAAAATTTACAATAACCGGTATATGAAACTGGCGCAGGAACGGCAGCTTTTTCTCCACAAACTCTGCAAAACCCACGTTTTGCAGCCCGATGGCATTAAGCATCCCTGAAGGCGTCTCCACGATCCGTGGCGGCGGGTTGCCGCAGGAAGGCTGCAGTGAAATTCCCTTGGTGATAACTGCACCAAGCTGGCTCAAATCAAGCAGGCTGGAGATTTCCTCTCCGTAGCCCCACGTGCCCGAGGCAAGCATGACCGGATTCTTGAGCACTATGCCGGCAATGGTCACCGATAGGTCAATGTCTGATTGTGGAGCACGCTGATCCATAACTGAAAACCCGTTAGAGGTAAAGAGGCGAAAAGGTTAAGAGGTGAATTGGTGAGTAGGTGAATGGGTGAATTGATTAGTTGCCTTTATACCCTTTGACCTATTCACCTTCCCACACCAGTTCCCTGCTGTCAAAAACGGGACCCTCCGCGCACACCCGCCGGTACTGAAAAGAACCCGGTTCAGATGGCTGCTGACACCCAGAGCCCTGGATGGTTTGTGTCTTCACCACACAGCCAAGACAGGAGCCAACGCCGCATGCCATCATTGATTCGAGAGACAGCTGACAGGTAATACTATGCTTCCCGGCAATAGCACCGAGCACCCTGGCCATGGATTGTGGGCCGCAGCCAAAAACACCGGTACGGTCTATGTCCGCAGCTCGCTGGTGTTGTAAATGGTTCAGGAAAAGATCGGTAACCAGACCATGAAATCCCTGTGACCCGTTTTCAGTGGCAGTAAAAACCGTGGCACTGAGCGGTTTAAAATCTTCAATGACTGCAACATCCTCAGCGGTCTTTCCGCCAAAGAAGATGCAGGTATCAGGTATTGTCTTATTCTGCTCAATACTCTGCGTGAGAGCAAGCAGCGGAGCAATTCCGATACCGCCGGCGATTATATAAACCGCTTGTGCAGTCTCTGGAATCTCAAAACCCCGTCCCAATGGCCCGATAAAATTTACTATCTGTTCCGGCCTCCATGATGCCATCAGGGAAGTACCCCTTCCTGCGATGCGGAACAGGATTTCTATTGTATCGTTTCCAATGCCACACAAGCTGAACGGCCTTCTCAGTAACGGATCGGTTGAGTCACTTACCTGAAGCATAATAAACTGCCCGGGTCGTGCCTCGCGTGCTGCATCAGGGCATGCCAGAAGCATCCGAAAAAAACCGGGCCCGATGTTTCTGTTGTATTTGATTTTCGCGTAGTGTATGCGCGGCGGCACAGCAGTCCTCACTCACTATCTGGTTCTATGCTGAAGGAGTGATGAAGCACGGTCACGGGAGTTTCCTTTCCGCATCTGCAAAACCTTCCCCCAGGTGCAGGAGCATAACAATGGCATCTTCACCGGTTTCATGGTAGTACCCTTTACGCTGGCCGGCAGGGGCAAACCCACAGGCGCTATAAAAGGATACGGCAGAAATATTTGACTGGCGGACTTCCAGAGAAACAACCCGCGCGCCTTTTCTCCATGCTTCCCGGAGGCCCCGTTCAAGAAGCAGTGTGCCGATTCCTCTGCGCCGGTAGCAGGGATGACAGGCTAATTTGAGGATGTTACACTCGTCTGCTGCCACCCAGCTGCACAGGTAGCCCGCCACCGTTTGCACATCTCCTCCCGCCAGAACGGCAATAAACGATTGGCCTATTTCTGTTTCCAGTTCCTGGACAAACAGGTCCCTCGACCAGGGTGAGATAAAAGAGCTCCTCTCGATTTCCAGGACAGCGTCGAGATGTCTTTCGCTCATCGGAGTGATGTCGAGATTCATGGGCATAAAAGGATAAGAGACGAAAAGGTAAAGAGGAAAAGAGGCGTACCGGTCAACCTTTTAACCTCTTGTCCTTTTAACCTGTTTGCCTGCTATTTCGTTTCCTTCTTCAGTATGTCGCTTGCCAGGCAAATATTTTTCTGGCCGCACAGTTTTACCTCCTGCGCCAAATCAATGAGTTTCACCTGTTTGTCCCGTATATGGGAAAGCTTGATAAGCATCGGGAGATTTACGCCGGTGAGCACCTCCACTTTGCCCTCCTCAAGAAGCGTCAAACTCAGGTTAGATGGGGTCCCGCCAAACATATCAGTCAAAATAAGCACCCCTTTTCCCCTGTTAACCTTTTTTACTGCATCAGCAATTTTTTTCAGCGAATCCTCCGGCGAGTCATCGGGATTAAAACGGACCGGGCAGAAATTATCAATCTCCCCGGCAATCAGTCTCAGTGTTTGCATAAACTCCTCAGCCAGATTGCAGTGGGCAACAAGAACAATTCCAACCATGCAGTGTCTCCTTGTTATTCAAAAGAGCTGTTCTTTTTTAAATCACGATAGGTACTATAGACCTGGTACTTTCCCTTCGCAAACGTCTCCTTGAGATAATCTGCGATAACCACAGAGCGATGCCGCCCTCCGGTACAGCCAATGGCAATCGTGAGGTAGGTTTTGCCTTCCCGTTCAAACAGCGGTATCTGAAACGCAATAAAGTCTCTCAGCTTCTCCAGATAGGTCTGGGTTTCCTGACAGCGGAAAACATACTCTGCCACCCGCTTATCAGTACCGTCAAGGTCTTTAAGCTCAGCCACAAAATAAGGGTTGGGCAAAAACCGCACATCCAGTACCAGGTCAGCGTCGTGTGGCACGCCGTATTTGAATCCGAAGGAAAGAAATGTTATGTGCATGCTGCGCACGGAAATCTGCTGAAAGTACTCTTCCAGGTGCGTACGCAGCTGATGAACGTTCAGGTTTGAGGTATCAAGGATTTTATCTGCCCTTGATTTCAGTTCGCCAAGCATTTCCCGTTCGATCTGGATACCCTCAAGCACTGAGCCCTCTTCGCTTAAGGGGTGCTGTCTGCGCGTTTCGCTGAACCGTTGAATGAGCACATCATCCGAGGAATCAAGGAATAACAGCTCGAGGTAGTATCCTTCGGTTTTAAGCATATCCAGTATGTGCGGGTATTCCTTTAAAAATCCCTGTTCCCGGACATCCATAACGAGCGCAATTTTAGAGATGTCATGGGAGGAATTCTGGCAGAGCTCAATGAATTTGGGCAAAAGCAGGATGGGCAGATTGTCCACACAGAAAAATCCAAGGTCTTCCAGAGTTCTCAGTGCAGTACTTTTCCCTGAGCCTGAAAGACCGCTGATAATAATTATTCTGATTTCTCTCATGGTCTGCTACCTTGATATCGTTGGAAGAAAAGAAAGGATGGGGAACCGTGAAGTTTTCCATCCTGTTAAGGCGAGACCCTTTCCACCTGAGGCGGAAATCGGTCATATATACACATCATGCAAGCGGATGCCAATGAAAGGATTGTAAACGCGCAGGTTATACTACATACTGTGCATCTTCCTGGGCAATGATGCTATAGAGACTTTTTGCATCCGAGCTATCCATCAGGTGCTGTCTGAACCCGTTATTTTTAAGCAATCGCGATAAACGTGCCAGTGCCTTCAGGTGCACGCCCGCGGAATTTTCCGGTGCTATCAGAAGGAAAAAGAGATACACCGGTTTGCCGTCCATTGAGTCGAATTCAACCCCGTGCGAACTTTTTCCAAAGAGCGCAATTATTTTCTGTATCCCTTTCAGCTTCCCGTGAGGAATTGCCACCCCATCGCCGATACCGGTGCTGCCCAGCTTCTCCCGTTCAAGCAGAACGCCGAGCAGTTCATCAGGATTAATACCCTCCACGTTCACCGCCAGATGGTTAACCAGTTCTGCCAGAACTTTTTCTTTATCCTGTTCCCTGAGGTCAGGAATAATTAAATCTTTTGTGAGGATATCGCACATCTTCATAATAAGCTGCGCAGCGGTTTATCATCTATGGTTTTGTTTAGCAGGCTGTTAGACGTTCTCCGGCTCGATGAGCCCGTAATTACCATCCCGTCTGCGATAGAGCACGCTAACCTTCTGCGTATCAGCGTTGGTAAACACCAGGAAGTCATTATCTATCAGGTCAATCTGCATAACCGCTTCATCAAGTGACATGGGTTTTATAAAAATGCTTTCCGTCTTAACCACCCGGGCCCGCTGCCTGTTTTCAGAGGTATCAGAAGCAATAACGTTATGCCGTGCCGTTCTATCCTGATATGCGCCGCCGGGTTTGTGATTCTTGACTTTTTCCTTATGCTTTTTCACCTGTCGCTCAATCTTATCAACAGCGAGGTCAATTGCTGCATACATGTCTTCGGTAACCTCTCTGGCATTTATCGTGGCCCCGTCGGTATTGAGCGTAATTTCAGCCAGATGGCGGTGCTTTTCCAGCGACAGTACAACGGCTACCTCGGCAGTTACGCTCACATATTTTTTAATGCGCATCACTTTTTCCTGAGCATAACTCCTCAGAGCATCTGTTGATGCAAGATGACGAAATGTAACGGTTACCTCCATAACAACTCCTTTTGCTGCAACACCTTATTTAAAAAAGTTCTTTCGTTTCGAAGAAGAAAGAACGCCTATCATCTCTCTATATTTGGTAACGGTTCTGCGGGCAATATTGATTCCCTGGCTTTTGAGCATATATGCTATATCCTGGTCGCTGAGCGGTTTGTGCTGGTTCTCGTTCTGAAGGATTTCCTTGATTTTATTTTTAACGCTCTCAGATGCAATGCTTTCTCCGTTGTCAGAAGTAAGGCCGCTGTTAAAAAAATATTTCAGTTCAAAAACGCCATGCGGGGTGTGCACATATTTATTGGTAGTCACTCGACTGATATTTGACTCGTGCATGCCGATATCTTCAGCCACATCCCGCAGCACCAGCGGCTTGAGATGATCAACGCCGTTATCAAAAAAATCGCGCTGGAATTTTATGATACTCTTCATGACTTTCATGATAGTGCCCTGACGATGGTAGATACTCTTAATGAGCCAGACGGCAGATCGCATTTTTTCCTGAATATATTCTCTGGTCTTGGGGGGAAGTGCGCCGGGCTCGGTTACGGCCTTCCGGTAAAAAGAATTGATGCGCAGCTTGGGCTGCCCATCCTCATTCAGGGCTACGACGTATTCGTCATTCATCTTATATACATAGATGTCCGGGGTAATATACTCGGGTTCATTATCAGAAAAAGCACGTCCCGGCCGGGGCTCCATATTTGATATGATCTGCGAGGCAGCTATCACCTCTTCAAAAGAGACCTTCAAATCCCTGGCGATAACCTGGTATTTTCTGCTTTCCAGGTTTGGCAGGTGCTGCCGCAGTATTTTTTCAACGAGACGGTGGTCTCCCGGAAGTACCTCAGCCTGCGCCAGAAGACACTCCTGCAGGGTGCGTGAGGCAATCCCGACGGGATCAAATTTCTGGATCTTTTTCAGAACCCCTTCAACCACCGCCATCTCTGTCCCGCACTCCCGTGCGATTTCCTCGGCCGTTGTCTGCAGATAGCCGGCTTTATCAAGGTTCCCGATAATGTACTCACCGACTGTTCTCTCAACGTCGGTGAGGCTGTGGAGGTGGAGCTGCCAGGTAAGGTGGTCAACCAGTGATGTCCTTCTGGTAATGATGGGCTCAAAGTCATCGCGGTCCTCACGGTCAAAGGACGGCCCGCGCGGGACGTCTGTCTTGTTAATATAGTCCTTCCAGTCAAATTCTTGCTTGCCCTGCAGCTCAGCGTATGGATCAGCGCTGTCGCTATCCGCTGATAATGACTCCTCATTCTCGTCCCGGTCCTTTTCTGTTTCTTCAACGGGTTCATCCAGAACCGGGTTTTCGTTAATCTCCTGTTGCAGCAAGTCTGACAGTTCCAGCCGGGAAAGCTGCAGGAGCTTGATAGCCTGCTGCAGCTGTGGCGTCATGATCAACTGTTGGGACAATTTAAGGCTTTGTTTGAGTTCGTAGGCCATAATTAATTAAAGGTCCAAAGGTTAAGAGGTGCAAAGGTCAAAAGGTTATAAACCAAATTTATTAGAATGAGGGGCACCTATATCAGGTGCCTCTTAGCCTTTTTGCCTTTTTGCCTTTAACCTCTCTTTCTACATGCTGAATTTTTCCCCGAGGTAAATCTTTCGTGCCCGCTGGCTTTCAACAATTTTCTGCGGCTCACCCTCCTCTAAAATTTTGCCGGCATGGACAATATATGCCCGCTGGCAGATACCGAGGGTTTCCCTGACGTTATGATCGGAGATGATCACCCCGATCCCTCTGGCGGTAAGCCGCAGAATAATATTCTGTATTTCATGAACCGCTATGGGATCAACACCGGTAAATGGCTCATCAAAAAGAATAAAAGAAGGCGACGTCACCAGTGCTCTGGTTATTTCAACACGCCGCCGTTCTCCTCCGGAAAGGAGGAACGCTTTTCGTTTGGCAATCGCCGTTATATTCAGCTCTTTTAGATGCTCCTGCAGACGCTCCATCATCTCTTCGCGGCTGATGGGAAGCGTCTCCAGAATCGCCATAATGTTCTCCTCAACAGTCAGTTTTCTGAATATCGAGGTTTCCTGCGGGAGATAGGTGATACCCTTGCGGGCCCGGAGATACATGGGATAATCAGTGATATCTTCTCCATCGAGATATACGCTTCCACTGTCCGGCTGATACAGGCCAACCATCATATAGAATGTTGTTGTCTTGCCTGCACCATTGGGGCCCAGAAGACCGACGATTTCACCACGCTGAACATCCAGCGAAATAGTATCTACGACTTTTTTTTCACCAAAACATTTAACTAATGAATCTGCGCTGAGATGCGTCATAGTATCAGGAGCATGTTAATGGGCTACCGCTATGCGGTAGTTTAGCATATTTTAAAATGAATGGAGAACGATTTTTTCTCATTACTCCTCGCCGCGTGCCTGAGGTTATCGGGATTCTTTCTGCGCAGAGCCCTTCTGCTCCTTCTTCTTCGGAACGATGGTGGCGCTTACCCGGTTTTCCAGGCTCCCTTCCACTATGCTTCGCTCATCTTTTATAAAAACAGTTATTTTTTCGCCGTGGATTACATTATCCCCCTGCCAGACCCGGGGGTTTCCGGTAAGTACAATCTTCTGCTGTTCATTATAAAACGTAATCTTATCACCGGTGGCTATCCGGTCACCCTGTATTATCTTGACTCCGCCCTGTGCCTCCATCTGTTTTAGCTTCCCCTGTGCCTCATATTCTACCTTCATTGAATCTGCAAAAATAACCATATCTCCCTGGCGGGCAACCACATGCCCGTTAAAGGCAACAGAGCTTTTCTTATTGTCATACTCTAACGTATCAGAGTTAATGTTAACCGGCAGGTTGGACCCGAGCGAGGGGCCTTCCTTCTTTCCTGTTGAAGCCTCTTTTTTCTCCTTCGCCTTTATCTGCTCTTTATCAGTGGCGGGCTTCGCGACTTCTGCCTTTTCTTGCTTCGCCGGAGCGGCAGGGGCTTGTTCGACAGCCTCTTCCTCAAACTCTTTTTCCTCGGGTGCCGGGGGAGGCGGCGGTGTCACTGCCGGACCCGGTTTTTTTTCTTCACGCGGCGGTGCCTCTTCCTTCACGGGCTTCTCAGCACCTTTTGTTTCTGCAGGCCGCTCTTCAGGAATTTCAAGCCTGGCTGTTTCTTCACCTTTGATCCTCTGCGCCGGTGGCATGAGAGCCGCTTTTTTTATAACGTCCTGCTCAATCTTGTTGGCACTATCGCGGATCAGGGCTTGCAGACTGGTACCTTCAGCAAAGGTCTTGAAATATGCCTCCTTATCAAAGGTATTAAACACCTGAACGTCCATGCTCATATCATTCTGAATCTTTGTCAGGCTGCCGGTCACAACAAACTGCGCTTCCAGCGCCTGAGCTATCTCCTTCAGCCGCTGCTGATCCAGCCCGTGCCCCTTCTGGTCCTTGAGGAGAGACTCAACCAGGGTATAGTTGCAGGTCAGGAGCCGCGGATTAAGGGCTATCTGCTGGGAGAGCTGAATGGAAACTTCCCTGCCAAGATTCGGCGTTTCCTCCATGCTGAAAATATCAAACGGCAGGACCGCGACTCTGATGGTAATGTCCTGCTGAGCCATAATCACCAGGGGCCATAGCACCCCGGCCATGAGCGTTAGTATGAAGCATATTTTTTTCATTTGTTCTCCGCGGCCTTCACATTCTTAAGGATGGTGAGCTTTTCATCGTTCATATCGATAATCATTCCCTCACCTTCCATGGAAAATTTATCCCGGGTGATAAAAACCTTATCCGGGGTGGTAACTATCCTCTTGTTGTTATCATAGGAAAACGATTCCGTGGCAAAGCGGGTGTTTTCAGGCATAGTACCCCTGACATCCCCCCGTACCATGATGTTTTGAGTTTCTATGTTGAGTTGCCCGTGCTTGCCGGTCAGCCGGTACACCGTACCATTGGACCGATAAAATGTCACCTCTATGGTGTCAAGAATAACCAGTTTTTTATTTTTGAAGTACTGCGCTTTATCAGCGCGAAGCTCCCATTCCTTTTCATTGTTCTTATTCGTATTGCTGTAAAAAACATCCTTTACTTCGAGGTTTGCTGCACCCGTAGGCTGCGGTGTCTGTTGTGTTTTGTAAATGTATAGTTTGCGCCGTTCCCTGAACGCTGAACCCAGCACAATGGCGATTATAAGCAGCGCTGCACCAAGCAGAATGAATTGCAGGCGGCGCGTCTTTCCCGGGAGGCCCCGAGGAGAGCTGAATCTAAAAATATCGAGCAGTAATTGCTTCCCACCGGCCTGTAGCTTTGAGAATAATTTCGCACACTTCCCGGACTGCACCCTGTCCTGCCTCCTGTATGGTTACATAATCAACCTCCCGCTTGACTTCTTCCACACTGTCAGCAACTCCCACCGGGAATCCGCATCTCCTCAGAATGGGAAGGTCAGGTAGGTCATCCCCCATAACACATATTTCTTCATCCCGCAGATTTTTTATCTTTAAAATTTCTTCGTACGCTTCAATCTTCTGTAAGGCTTTCTGAAAAACTATCCTGACGCCTAAATCCTGTGCCCGGTGTTCAAGTGCCTGAGAGCTCCTGCCGGTTATAAATGCCACCTCAATGCCTGCTCGCATGAGAAGCTTTATGCCATGGCCGTCTTTTACGTTAAAAAACTTTAATTCCTCTCCACTGTCTGAATAGACGACACTCCCGTCAGTCAGCACCCCATCCACGTCAAGAACCAGCAGTTTGATCTTCCGAACTTTCTCAATGTCCATGGTCTCTTTTTATACGGCTATGCGATCCCTGCCCTGAGAATATCGTGCAGGTGGACGATCCCTTCAGGCTTTTTGAGCCCTGTCTCCGGAATGACAAACAGCGACGTTATAGAGTAGTGCTCCATCTTTTGCAGCGCTGTTGCTGCAAGCGCATCTTTTTCAATAGTTTTGGGGCGTAGCGTCATAACATCCCGTGCTGTTAATGCCAGAAGATTTCCCTCCCGCTCAAGCCCCCGCCGCAGATCGCCGTCAGTGATAATTCCCATCAATTCACCGCTTGCATTCACCACGCCGGTAACTCCCAGCCTCTTTGAAGTCATCTCAATGAGCGCCACCTTCATCGGGTCTTGTTCGGAAACAAGCGGCATGGCCTCTTTTACATGCATCAGGTCTTCTACTCTCATCAGCAGCTTACGGCCCAGCGTACCCCCGGGGTGCAGCACAGCAAAATCTTCCTCATTGAATCCCCTGCGCTCAAGCAGCGTCAGCGCGAGGGCGTCCCCCATTGCCACCGCCGCAGTGGTGCTTGAGGTGGGGACCAGTCCTAACGGGCAGGCCTCCTCTTTCACGCTCACATCAAGAACCACGTCTGCGCTCCGGGACAGAACCGCATCAGGCTTGCCGGTTAAAA
>CAIYCZ010000020.1 GCA_903924805.1 uncultured delta proteobacterium
AGTACGTCGCAATGACGCAGGATGAGCGCAACGAAGCAGATGGGTGTTTTTCAACAGCCTGTCAGCCTTTTGTTATTGGTTTCAAATTAAACTGCCCGCGCAGCCGGTTAATCCCCTCCCCCTTTTTCTCAAGGAATGCCTCTAATTCCTCAGCGGTGTATACCTGTCTGCCGGGGCTGCAGATGCCCGCGGGATCAAAGACGGTGCGCAATTTTCGCAGCAGGAGGTGGACATTGGGGCCCATTTCCGGGAAGAACGAGGTGAGCGGCTCGACCGGGCCGCCGAAGGCAAACGGCGCGCACTTGCGTTCGGCAGCATTCCTCACCGCGCTGTACGTGGTGATTGCCCTGCATTTTTCCAGCGATGCGGGATCGGTAGGGTCGGGATAAACGTCGGTCTCGGAAAAAGTGTAGCGGCCGGCCGGCTCAATGCCGTAGATGAATGTGGTATTATCAGCACCTCCCCGGTCAGTGATGTGCGTTTCGCCGAATTTGTCCAGCGCTTCGCGCCATACCGCGCTGTGATATTTCGCAACCTCGGGAGGCCCTGACGGAAGAGACCCTCCGGCATACATGCGCCGGTTCATCCGGTAGCCGCATACATTCCTGATGCAGTCAAGGTTCCAGGGCGCAAGCGCTTCAAGCACCTCGGCCTTATAATCAGGCCCCAGGAATTTTCCGCCATGCTTCTCCGCGATTTCCCTGAGCACGCTTTCCTCATAGTCAATCTGGGCGGGCGACGTGGTGCCGGCAATAATGACATACAGGTTAAAGGCCGGAAAAAAGTTTTCCCGGGAGCGCTGTTCGGTAAGCTCCTGGGTCTGGGAGCAGTAGTAGGCTGAGTAGACACCGGATGCGTTCAGCCCGATGCCAATGCCTGAGTGGGCAATGTCGCGGTACGCATTGATCTCCGCGTCATAGTCGAGAAATTCAATCCAGCAGAGCCGGTAATTCTCAGGAGCCGGGACTGTGTCATAAGCAGCTTCATCATAGCGGGGGATAAACGGGCGGCCTGCGGGCGCTTCAGGCATAACTTCTCCGCCGACCCAGGTGTGGAGCTTAACCGTTATCGCGGTAATGATGCCGGTGGTGGCAGCGCTGGAGCGCACCACCCCCATGAGGTCAGGCCCCGGGCCCCAGTCCCAGAAATCTTCAGCTTCAGGGACGGTGAGGGAGCCGGTCTTGAGGATCTCCCCGGTCGGCAGCACCACGGTGAAGCTCACGATGTTGCGGTCAAGGAGGCCGTATTTTTTGCTGGTCTGCCAGATGCCGGCAAATGCTGCCTGGGATGAGAGCTTGCAGAGCGTTGTGGCAAGCGGGGTTCCGCCGTTCCACAGACCGACCTTTGCAGCTTCCGCCAAAAGTTGCCCGTAGTCCGCGTACGGCTCAAGCGTTGCGGTCATGTTGTCCGGATCAATGGCGAGCACCCGGTTCATCCTGCTCAAATGTATGCAGATGGTGGCTGCGTCAGTGGTCGGCGCGCTGAAAGCCTGGCCGTTGGTAAACGGGATGAAGGGGATTTTATAGCGGCTTGCGACACGGACGATTGACTGCACTTCGCCGGTGTCCGCGGGAATCACCACGCAGGCGGGGATGCTTGACGCGTCGCCGTGAAACTTTTTCAGGA
>CAIYCZ010000021.1 GCA_903924805.1 uncultured delta proteobacterium
AGACAGCGTTAATGCAGCCGGTGCTTATCCTGTGGGATCAGCAACTCTTCCTCTTTTTTCCACTCCGCAAGCTTCAACCGGTTCATCCTTTTTTTTCTCAAATAACCAAGAAGAAAAATCAGCGTTGCAAGAAACCAGAGTGTGGTTGAGCTGGTAATAAGGGGAATCCAGCTGAAGCGCAGCCTCAGATAATCAATCCACAGTTTTTCCATTTCCTGCCATCTGACGGTATATGCGCTGCGTATCGCCTGTTGAAAATTTTTATGGCGAATGTATTCCCGCAAAAACTGTTTAAATGCGTCGCTGCCAAACTTTCCCTTCAGAAACGAGATAAAATAAAAGCTTTCGCAGTAGGCAATCTCAGCCTGCTTCGGGTCCCAGGGAAAGGATGTCGTTATCTCATCCATCGGAATAAGTGACCTGCCAAGCACGGCAAAGGTCATGGTGGAAAGCCGTGAGACACTCCACTCCTGTGCAGCAATCATGGCAAGTCCTTCATCAAGCCAGCGGGGCACATGTTCCTTCCCCTTAAATGCCTGTCCGAGCATACTATGCATGAGCTCATGGCGAAACGTTTTTGTAAGGTCTATGCGGCCTCGCTGATGTTCTTTGGGAGATAAAAGTATAATGAGATTCATGGATGGATAGGCAACACCCACTGCCCAGGAGGGAACATGCGATCCTTCCGGCTGGATGCGGTGAAATTGCTCGACGCCTGATGCTATAATGACATCTACCGGTTTTTGCAGAGGAAGGCCGAGGTCATCAATGATTTCCTCTGCAATGCTGTCTGCCTCCCGGGCAAGCTTCGATACTATTGTTGCATCATCTGATTGAAACCTGAAAAATTGTGTTTCCTGTTTTTGCAGGGCAAATGCTTGCGAGACAAGGATTGAAGCAAAAAACAGAACTGGCGCTATTCTGTTAAACAATGTCATGATTACGGTATGGGAGCGTTATGTTTTGTACCTGCCTATCTTAACCTTTCAGGAAAGAAATTTCAAAAGAATAACTCTCGACCGGAGAGCAGGATTTATGATACTACTGGATAATGAGTGATGCTTAGACGTATCCTGGAGAAGACTGAAATAGATTGCTTCGCCTTCGGCTCGCAATGACGATCCATTGAGTGTCTTTGCGAGGAGTCCCGATAAATCGGGACGACGCGGCAATCTCCTCCGTGCGTACCCGCTACAAATTAAATCAAGAGACCCTAATGGCTGACAATAAAAAGCTCATCCTGGTTGACGGCAACTCCTATATGTATCGTGCCTTTTTTGCCTTGCCGCATCTCTCCACGTCTGACGGCCAGCCAACCAATGCTATCTATGGATTTACCGCCATGCTGCACCGGCTGCTTAATGACTATACGCCTTCTCTTCTGGCTATAGTGCTTGATGCCCCGGGGCCGACCTTCAGGCATGAAGTATATCAGAGCTATAAGGCAAACAGGCCCAAAATGCCTGACAGCCTGGCAGCGCAAATTCCCTGTATTAAGGAAATCATCCGCTCGTTTAATATTCCGGTGGCGGAGAAGGATGGCTACGAAGCGGATGATATCATTGGAACGCTGGCAAAGCAGGCTGAAGCAGACGGGGCAGAGGTAACGATTATCACCGGCGACAAAGACCTCTACCAGCTGGTGAGCAGCCGCATAACGCTGTTTGATACCATGAAGGATGCTCTCGTTGACGAGGAAGCGGTGAAAAAAAAGATCGGGGTTGCACCTGATAAAGCCATAGAAGTGTTTGGCCTGATGGGTGATTCGGTTGATAATGTCCCCGGGGTTCCCGGCGTTGGCGATAAGACAGCCATTGAATTAATACGGCAGTTTGGCAGTATGGATGCCCTGTACCAGAACCTTGACGCAGTTCCCAAAAAGAAAGTGCGCGAAACGCTGGCTCAATTTAAAGAGCAGGCATTTCTGAGCCGGCAGCTGGTGACCCTTGATACCCGGGTTCCCCTTGATTTCAGATGGAATGATCTCCATATCGGCTCTCCTGATGTTGCGGCTCTGCGCGGGCTTTACAAACGCTTTGAATTTACCCGGTTCCTTAAAAACCTTCCCCGGGAGCATGATAAAAACAAAAACTACCACCTCATTGTAAGCAGAGAGGAAGCACGGACACTGTTTTCTTGCCTGAGGGAACAGGGCTGCTTTGCGCTGGATCTGGAAACAACCTCTGCGGACCCCATGCGCGCTGAAATTGTGGGGATATCTTTTGCCTGGCAGGAGCATGAGGCCTTCTATATCCCCGTTGCCCACAAAACTATCGAGCACCCGCTGACGAGAGCGGAGTTGTTACATGAGCTGAAGCCCATCCTCGAAGACGCAGCCATAAAAAAGATCGGGCAGAATCTTAAATATGAATTCATTATATTCAAGCGTCACGGGATACTGCTGCGGGGCATCTACTGCGACACCATGATTGCCTCGTACCTGCTCAACCCTTCCAAGCATAACCACAACCTTGATGATATTGCCATGGACTATCTTGACTACCGGACGACATCATTTAAGGAGATAACCGGGACCGGTAAGAACGCGCTCACGTTTGATCTCGTCCCCATAGAAACGGCAAAAAATTATGCCTGTGAAGATTCAGACATCACCCTCATCCTGTCACGGGTTCTTGTTGCAAAACTCGAGGAGGATGGTTTCAAGGAACTCTATACAGACGTAGAGCTCCCGCTTCTTCCAGTACTGGCACACATGGAGATGGCAGGGGTCAAGCTTGACCTTGATCTTCTGAAAAAAGTATCAGATGAATATGCTGAATCGCTTGGTGCCCTTCAGAAAAAAATCTATGCCCTTGCCGGAGAAGAGTTCAACATCAACTCGCCCCAGCAGATGGGGAAAATCCTTTTTGAAAAGCTCGGGCTGCCCGGCGCAAAAAAAA
>CAIYCZ010000022.1 GCA_903924805.1 uncultured delta proteobacterium
CTGTTTTGCCAGAGCACTTATAATCTGCCAGTCAGGCAGGGCCTCTGCAATCGGCTCTATGCCTTTTCTCACCCGCTGCACGCGGCGCTCGGTATTGGTAAAGGTGCCGTCTTTTTCCGCAAAGGAGACGCCGGGAAGCACTACCTGTGCATGCCGGGCAGTTTCCGTCATAAAAATATCCTGCACCACAAGGAGCTCAACCTTGTCGAGCATTGCCTCCACATGGGATGCATTCGGATCACTCACGATGGGGTTTTCACCCATTATATACAGTGCCCGTATGCTGCCCTCCTCTATGCCGTGCATCATCTCCATGACGGTGATGCCCGGCTTTCGCGAAAGTTTGGTTCCCCATGCTGTTTCAAACTTTTTGCCGGTTTCCTCGTCATCAACTCTCTGATAGCCCGGGTAGACATTGGGCAGCGCACCCATGTCGCAGGCGCCCTGAACATTATTCTGGCCGCGCAGCGGATTGACACCGCAGCTTTCAAACCCCACCCTGCCACAGAGCATGGCAAGATTTGCAAGCGACTTTACGTTGTCAACGCCGGTGGTGTGCTGGGTGATGCCCATCGCATAGACAATCGATGACGACCGGGCTTTCGCATACGCCTCTGCAATTGCCCGAATATCCTGCGCAGCGACACCGGTTATCTCCGCAACCTTTTCCAACGGATAGTTTTTAACGGTCTCCCGTAATGCCGGAAAATTCTCGGTTCGCGATTCAATATATTCTCTGGCTTCCCAGCCTTCTGCTATGATCACCTGCATGATGCCGTTTATCAGGGCAACATCGGTGCCGAGCCTCTGGCTCACAAATATATCTGCGTAGCGGGCCAGGTGAATCGTGCGCGGGTCAGCAACAATAATTTTTGCGCCTTTAGCCTGTGCTCTCAATATGCGGTTCGCAATAAGCGGATGGGCTTCGGTGGTGTTTGAACCGATTATGAAGATGCACTGTGCGTCTTCCAACTCGTCAATGGAATTTGTCATCGCACCGCTGCCAAACGCTGCTGCCAGACCGGCAACCGTTGATGAATGTCAGAGACGGGCGCAGTGGTCGATAGTATTGGTGCCGATTGCAGCACGCATGAATTTTTGCATCAGGTAATTTTCTTCATTGGTACATTTTGCAGAGGCAAGCGCTGCGATACTGTCAGGTCCGCTCTCTTCTTTGATTTTTTTCAGGCTCTGCGCAACAACACCCAGCGCCTCTTCCCAGCTCGTCTCAACAAACGCTCCGTTCTTTCTGACCAGCGGACGTTTCAGGCGCTGCTCGCTATACACAAACTCGTGGGACGTCCATCCCTTTATGCACAGGCTGCCGTCATTCACCGGGTTGGTTTTGCCGGGTAAAACGCCGGTTAACTTCCCATCAAGAATCTGCAGGACTACCGAGCATCCGCATCCGCAGTATATGCAGGTTGTGGGTATGGACTCAAAGCGCATTTTATGACTCCCAATTTAAAAATATTCACCGCCGAGATCGCAGAGCTCGCAGAATATTTTATTTTTGTTTAACGACTTGAAATTTGTAAATAAACATTGTTGCATATTTTCCTCTGCGTTCTCAGCGTGCTCTGCGGTTAAAGTTTTTATTTTATCTCAAACGTTCCGTCCCCCAGTATTTGAATGGGCGGTACGTTGTCTTTTTCCTCGCCGGGAAGATAATCAAAAAGGTCATGTACTATTTCCCGAACTCTCCGGTACAGAGTTCTGAGCGGTATGTCCATGGGGCATCCTTCTTCACACAGGCCGCAATCTACACACCGGCCGGCCATGTGAAAGGCTCTTGTAAGGTGAAATGAAGGCACTTCGGGTGGAATCTCACCGCGGTTTACCAGAGGCTGGTCCTCCAGTGTGCATACATCGCAGAAGCATACGGGGCATATATTCCTGCAGCCATAGCATTTAATGCATTTCCCCAGCTGCCCGGTCCAGTACGCAAACCTTTTGTCAACAGGCATGGAAATAATTGCTTCCACATCAGAACGGTCAAACGGTCTGGCAGAAGCGCCACTGTCAGGTACGTCAGAGGGACGGGGATTTTTGCATGTGCATGCCTTTGCAAGCTCATCTGTGCAGGCTATACCAATCAATATAACATTCTCAGAATGCAGCTTGTTATTTTTAAATAGTTCTCTCAGTGCCCGTTCATCACAGGCACGGCACATAATCCCGAATTTTTCTGCAGGATAGTGAGCGCTGATTTTTATCAGTATCTTTGTCAGGGGATACCTGACCGCACCGGTTGTCAGGTTTTCAATCTCATTAATCCTATCCCGAGTAAACAGAAATGGAAATGGTTCAGCCCCGGAGAGTCGCAGCCCGAGGAAACCGGCAATGGTTCCGCTCTCAAGCATCCCGGCAACTTTCTTTTTCAGCTCCTCCATAACTGTAACCTCTTCTAACTCGTGTCTCGTAATCCGTGGCTCGTGTCTCGTAACCCGGATCACGAACGATTAGTCACGGGCGACAAGTCACTATATTATCTTTTCTAAACGGTATGCCTTTTATAGGTGACGGTCCTAACTTCCTGATCAGTTCAGTAAATTCATCTGCAACTCTGGCATATTTATCCCCCTCTGAGCCTGCAATCCATTCAAGCCGCAGCCGCTCCCCGGAAAACCCCAGGAAATCAATAAGGCCTCTCAGAATCGCCACTCTCTTTATTGAAATATAGTTTCCCTTGAGGTAATGACAGTCACCGATATGGCATCCGGCAACCAGCACGCCATCGGCACCGTCCTGAAATGCCCTGATGATGAAATGCGGTGAAACCCGGGCGCTGCACATGACCCGGATGGGAATAATGTTGGAAGCGTATTTTAGCCTCATTCCTCCGGCCAGGTCAGCGCCTGCATAGCTGCACCAGTTGCAGCAAAAAGCAATTATTTTTGGCTCGTATTGGCTTTTGCTGTCCATAGCGACAGTGTTCCACTTGTTGTTATTTTAGCCCTTAGTTGCACTGTGCGACAATGTGCTTTCGGTGGGTCGGCTATGATACTAACATCTTAAAAGTCAAATGGTTAGTAGCATATAGCACAATTAAATTCAATTCATAACTGAGGCTGATTTTAATTTTTTAGCCTGTCTTCCCGATGGCTATTAAAATACAATTTGCATAGAAGGGAAAAAGGGGACAGGCTACTTTTTTACAATAAAAGTAGCCTGTCCCCTTTTTC
>CAIYCZ010000023.1 GCA_903924805.1 uncultured delta proteobacterium
GATTTACTTTCTTGGGAAGTAACTGGTTATGAATACAGGAAACCTTCAGGACTTAATCGTCCGTGAGTATAAGTCACGGGAACTTATCGTAGCTGAATACGATGCGAATGATCGCTTCTTTGTCATCCTCTCGGGCGAGGTTGAGATATTCCAGAATAAAAAAAGCATCAGGATGCTCAAAGAAGGGGATATTTTCGGACTGGAATATTTTTATCTTAACCGACCGTATACCACATCTGCTATGGCACTTACTGCGACACGGATTGCCACCTATCCGACCAATATGATCAAAGATATCATCTACAACCGTCCCCAGCTCATAGAAAAAATACTGCAATCGGTAATGACCCAGCTTGAACAGACAACCCAGATAGCGGAAGAAAATATTCCCCTTGAAAACGTCGTTGATCTCACTGAGCAAATTTTCCATGATGGTGATGTGCTCATAGAAGAAGGCTCATCTGGAAGTGAAATTTATCAGCTTATCGAGTCTGAAAAGGGACTCCAGGTAACAATAAATGGAAAAGAGGTAGGCACAATTACCCGGCCCAATGAATATTTTGGCGAAATGAGCGCTATATTAAAACAGCCACGGTCTGCAACAGTGCGCTCCATAGGCCGCAGTGTCGTAAAAGTTTTTCCCTGCGATAATTTAGATGAGCTTTTTGTCTCCTACCCGCAGCTTTCCAAAGTTATTATTGATACCCTTGCCCAGCGTCTTATTGATGCAAACATAAAGATTGCTGACCTGACACCGGTAGCCAAGTGATACTCGAGATTGGAAAATCGGGGTTAGGTTTAATTAGATTGAAGAAGTGCTGTTACTTTCCCTTATTGCTGCTTTTTCTCTGCTTCTTTTTTCCGTGCTGCAACTCCTCAAAAGATATTCCTGAATTAAACACGGGTGAGAAAGCTGCTCAGCCACAGAACCCTGAAAAAGTTTTCGCTGGCCCCGCAAAGCCTTCTGCTGCTGCAAAGGACATGGTGTATATCCCGGCCGGCGAGTTCCTGATGGGATGCGCGGATGAAGACACCAATTTTGATGAAAAGCCCATCCACAGCATTTACCTCAACGCTTACTATATTGATACATACGAGGTCACCAACCGTCACTATCAGCAGTTTATAAAGGAAACAGGTCATCCAGCCCCATTTCTGGATACTGACTGGGCTCAGCCGTATAACTGGCATGGGGTTTCCTATCCTGATGGCAGGGCAGATTATCCGGTGGTGCTGGTCAACTGGGAAGATGCTCAGGCATATGCCAGGTGGGCTGGCA
The DNA here is from genome assembly GCA_903924805.1 of uncultured delta proteobacterium. Lineage (GTDB taxonomy): Bacteria > Desulfobacterota > WTBG01 > CAIYCZ01 > CAIYCZ01 > CAIYCZ01. Next base: position 1,280 of record CAIYCZ010000023.1, read on the forward strand.
AACGGCTTCCTACTGAGGCTGAATGGGAAAAAGCAGCCCGGGGCGGACTGGTTTCCCGGGAATACCCAACAGGCAATACACTGGAACTCGACCATGCCAGTTTTGATAAGGGATTGTTGCGGGAAAATAGCCTTAAGCCGGCAGGCATTCATAAACCGGGCGGCTTCGGACTTTATGATATGGCGGGCAACGTCTGGGAGTGGTGCCAGGACTGGTACGACGAAACATACTATAAAAAATCACCGCCAAAAAATCCTCCGGGCCCTGCAGAAGGAGTATACCGGGTTTTCAGAGGCGGTTCGTGGGTCAATGAAAAGAAGTTCCTCCGGTGTGCTCAGCGGGGAAAAAATACACCTGACAGCAAAAGTCACATAGTAGGATTTCGTTGTGCGCTGACTGCTGAACCACAATTTAAGTAGCTTGGTTATGGGACGCAGATTTTCAGGATTTCAATTATTTGCAAAAGATTGCAAAAATGGAAAGAAAAGTCATGTACCTCCGGCAAAGCCGGAGGCTTGACGTTTGCTGGCCCCTCAAAGGGGCCTAATCGCAAACGGAAAAAGCAACACC
>CAIYCZ010000024.1 GCA_903924805.1 uncultured delta proteobacterium
CCGAGAAATATTTTTGTGCCGATACCAATGGTCTTATAATAGGGGTCATTTAAAAGCGGTGAGAGCTGCCCGGCACTGCAGTAATTGGCATTGCCCATACGGGGTTTCAGCATGCCCATATAGGTATAGATTACCCGGTCTGAGAGGTTAACCGCTACGTTATAATTCTGATAACAGTTTCGCTGGTTAAACAGCACTGCCTCGTTCATATCTTTGAGGCTGATCCAGGTCTCCAGACTTTTCCGGGGATAGCAGTCAGTGCCATAGCCGGTGGCAGCGAGCTTTATGTTTTTCCCGGCTACCAGCTCTTCTATGACGTGACCTCCGCCATACTTGAAAGCACCCGGGAAAACAGCGTTGCGCGGGTCATCATCAGGTATTGCTGTCGCGCCAAGACAAATATCGACTGCGGCAAAACCCGTGTAGCACGGCACATTGTTGAGGGAACATTTGCCGCCGCCGATCTTTATGCGCGGCTTGGTGTGACCGATGTTAAAATAGGCACCTGATGAGCACATGGGGCCGAAGGTTCCGGTGGTTACCACGTCCACTTCAGCGGCAGCTTTTTTGACGCCTTTCTTTTTAACAATATCAATTATTTCTTCAGCAGTGACTATGACTGCCTGGCCTTTTCGTATCTTCTCGTTAATTTCCTGTATGGTCTTTGGCATGTAAACCTCCAAACTCAAATAAATCCTAATTTCTAATATCTAAATTCTAAATACTCTATACTCTGGATACCATGGTGCAGGAACTGCGCATCTGAAATTTATCTTTCATTCTTTAAATACCCAGGTGGTAAGATAGCGTTCACCCGTATCAGGCAGAACAACCACAATGAGTTTCCCCTTGTTTTCTTTTCTTTTCGCAACTTCAACCGCTGCATGGACTGCTGCGCCGGAAGAAATTCCGGCAAGAATCCCTTCTTCCCTGACCAGCCTCCTGGCCATTTCACCGGCATCCTCGCTTTTGACCGTAATAATCTCATCAATAATTTTCCGGCACAGGACATCGGGTACGAATCCCGCTCCAATGCCCTGAATCTTATGCATGCCCGGTTTCCCTCCCGAGAGCACGGGAGATTCTGCAGGCTCGACGGCAATGGCTTTGAAGGCGGGCTTTTTCTTTTTAAGTGCCTGTGCAACGCCGGTTATCGTGCCGCCGGTACCGACTCCTGCCACCAGAATATCGATTTCGCCGTTGGTGTCTTCCCAAATTTCAAGAGCGGTGGTTTTGCGGTGAATCTCGGGATTCGCCGGGTTTTTAAACTGCTGCGGCATGAAATACTTCGGATCTGTCCTGACCAGCTCTTCAGCCTTCCGTACCGCTCCGGTCATGCCCTCCGGGCCCGGCGTTAAGATGATCTCGGCACCAAACGAAGCAAGCAGCTGACGCCGTTCCATGCTCATGGTTTCGGGCATGGTAATTACCAGCCGGTACCCCTTTGCCGCGCACACAAAGGCAAGGCCAATGCCCGTATTGCCGCTGGTTGGTTCAACAATAACCGTGTCAGGCTTTATTTTTCCCTCGCGCTCTGCTGCTTCTATCATGCTTACGCCGATGCGGTCCTTCACGCTTGCGCAGGGATTGAAGGACTCAAGCTTTGCCGCAACATCAGCCACACAGCCCTGTGTGACCCGGTTAAGATATACCATCGGGGTGTGCCCGACGAGCTTTGTAATATCTTTTGCTATGTTGTTTTTCTTTTTCATGATGCACCCCACGGATTGATTATGTATTGTCAAAACATAACCACAGAGAACACAGGGGAATAAGCTATAAGCTATTTTTATTACCCCCTCTGTGTACTCTGTTTTATTTTTATCAGGTTCCGGCACCCACCGTATGGATCGGGTGATTTAATCTTCTTATACCAGCTCCAGGCTTTCTGTGGTTACCGACTCCTGCCGATCTATACAGCAATAATTAAGAAGTGCTGAGAACACAGAGGATCTCTCCGTGTCCTCTGTGGTTTCATAGTATTCCCCTGACTTCGGCGAACTCAGTCGAGTCGTTTTCATAAAATTTTGACCGTACCATTGATTGTGTGGTAAAAGGATAACACACTTTAACGGAACAGGAAATTGCTTTTTTGCCGCACGGCAGCGCATGCTGCAATCAGCACTTCACCATGCGCCGTATGAGTTAAAAAGCTTTCTCTATCACGGCACCCCCGATAACCCGGTCAGCATCATAGAAGACAACCATCTGCCCCGGCGTCAATGATTTCTGCGGCTCTTTAAAGGTAACTTTTACTGTTCCATCTTTTTCAGGCTGAATCAATGCGTCTGCGTCAGCATGCGTTGAGCGTACTTTCACTTTTACTTCCAGCGGAGCAGTTAAAGCGTCAATGCTGATCCAGTTCGCAGTGCCTGCAACAAGCCCGATTTTATACAGTTCGTCTTCATCTCCGGCATAAATAGTATTATCCTGGTAGTTGATTGCCGTAACATAAAGCGGTTTACCGCGCGCTATCTTAAGCCCTTTTCTCTGTCCTATGGTATATGCCCATATGCCTGAATGGGTGCCGAGAACAGTTCCATCTTTGTCCTTAATAAGGCCGCCGGATGATTCTTTAGGTAACAGGCCTTTGTAGCCGCCCGAGGCAAAGTCCTGACTGTCAGCGCGATCATGGTTCATAAGGTTATGTGATTTCGCAATGTCTCTCACCTGCTGCTTGGTGTATTCGCCGAGGGGAAACAGCACGTTGCACAGCTGGTTCTGTGATAGCATGCAGAGGAAGTATGTTTGATCCCTCCGTTTATCCGTTGCCTTTTTCAGCAGATACCTGCCTGTCTCCGGATCACAGGCCACCCGTGCGTAGTGTCCGGTTGCAAAACAGTCAAACGCTATCCCGCTTTCAACGGCTTTTTCCTTAAGCACATCAAATTTCAATCTCTGGTTACATCGCACACAAGGGTTGGGGGTTCTCCCGCTGCAATATTCCTGTGTGATATAGTCAATCACTGATGAGCGGTAGGCATCTTTCAGATCAAAGGCATAAAACGGGATGCCGAGAGTGCGGGCAACAGTTCTGGCAAATTCTATATCGTCTTCCTCACTCGGGCTGTAGCAGGCATTGGTATGCTTATCCGGAGCAGGGCCGCCGGAGTATATCTCCATGGTGACACCGGTAACGTCATGTCCCTGTTCCTTTAACAGGAGGGCTGCTACCGTTGAATCTACCCCGCCGCTCATGCCTACGATGATTTTCATAACTATGCTTATAACTAATAGCTGTCAGCCATCAGCTTTATTAAGTGTCTCATTCATGCTTCCGGTGCGGTAGCCCTGGAGATCAAGGGTTACATACTGATAGCCAAGTTGTTTAAGTTTGCTGACGACCCTGGCCCGTATTTTGTTTTCCAGAAGCCTGCTGATCTCCTCCGGCAATACCTCTATGCGCGCGGAATTGTTGTGATGTCTCACCCGTACCTGTTTAAAGCCAAGCCCCCAGAGAAATTTTTCCGCCTGCTCAATCTTTTTGAGCTTTTCTATGGTAATTGTCTCGCCATAGGGCAATCGTGAAGCCAGGCATGCAAGCGATGGCTTGTCGCAGGTCGGAAGATTCATTTTTCTGGATAATACTCTAATTTCACCCTTATGCAAATCAGCTTCCATAAGCGGCCTGCGGATGCCAAGCTCTTTGATTGCCTGCGTGCCGGGCCGGTAGTCCCGTGCATCGTCCTTGTTGCTTCCGTCTGCTACCCAGGGTATGTTTCGTTCTCTGGCAACCTCCAGAAGCTTTGAGAAAAGCTCTTTTTTACAGTAGTAGCACCGGTTGACAGGGTTACTGATAAACTCAGTATTTGCAAGCTCATCAGATTGAATAAGACGGTAGTTGACCCTCAGCTTGCGGGCAAGTTTTATTGCGTGTTTAAGCTCATCGTTGGGAAACGTGGGGGACTGGGCGGTTACCGCAAAGACATTTTCCCCCAGCACGTCACGGGCTACTTTTAACAGAAAGGTGCTGTCCACACCACCGGAGAAAGCCACCACAACGCCGCCCATCTTGTGCA
>CAIYCZ010000025.1 GCA_903924805.1 uncultured delta proteobacterium
CAGCCCTCTTCACGCACGGATGCCCCATCGCTGGATGAAATCTCTGGGTTTATCAGGCTCACCAGTCCCTGGCCGGCATCAAGCACAATGACTTTTTTCAGGATGCCCACCTGGGGCGCTGCCAGACCGATTCCCTTGCTGGCATACATGGTCTCAGCCATGTCTTTGAGAAGTTTCACCGTCGCATCATCAATATCAATAACCGGTTCGCATTTCTGACGCAAAATCCGGTGGGGAAATATCAGCACTTCCAGTAATGCCATTGTTTATTCATCCTGCCAAATCAAGTGACTTTTTCTCATCGTTCAAGCTGCTCAGTATCCATGGACCATTCCTGGTAATGGCCACCGTGTGCTCAAAGTGCGCGGACAGCTTCCTGTCAGCGGTCACCGCAGTCCACTCATCCTCAAGAATTTTCATTTTATAGGTGCCCTCATTGACCATCGGCTCCAGGGCAAACACCATTCCCTCTTTAAGCCGCGGGTTGTATGCGGTGGGAGAGTAAAAATTGGGGATCTGAGGCTCCTCGTGAAGGCTTCTCCCGATGCCGTGGCCCACAAAATCCCTCACTACACTGAACCCCTGAGCCTCAACCGTACCCTGAATAGCCCGGGAAATATCCAGCAGCCGGTTGCCGACCAGTGCCTGCTCTATGCCCTTATACAGAGCATTTTCCGTCACCTGCAGCAGTTTCTGCACCTGCGGGCTCACACTCCCCACGGCTACCGTAATGGCAGCATCACCATAATAGTCATTCAGCAAAACACCCAGATCCAGGCTTACGATATCTCCGTCCTGCAGCTTCTTACTGCCGGGAATGCCATGCACAATTTCTTCATTTACCGAAATGCAGAGACTGGCCGGGTACCCCCGGTAGCCTTTAAACGCGGGTACACCGCCCCGCCGGCGGATGTGCTCTTCAGCAATCCCGTCAAGCTCTTCAGTGGTTATTCCTGCAGCAACATTTTTTGCAAGCTCCTGAAGGGCTTCAGCAACAACCCGGTTGCTCTCCCTCATGAGCTCAAGCTCGCGCAGACTTTTAATGATTATCATGGGTATCCCATCACGGATAAACCGGGTGCAGATAGAGGTCGGCAGTGCCAATCACGCACCCGGTATTCTATTAATTACATATAAGCAATGCGGCATAAAGTCAAATTTTTTGTTGCTTTTTTGCTTGACGCAAAAGCTTCTTTACCGTATATTTCTTTTTTCAAAAAGTGCTTGGTACTTTTTGAAAGGGAAGACCATAGGGACATTAACCGTTCCCCACTATGAGCACGGCTCACTGAATACATGCTTCCATTATCCTCGGAACCCATAACTCGAGGAGTATAACCACACATCACATACACTAATTTATTTAAAGAGAAAAACACGATAGGCAGTGTACTGCAAGAAGGGGAGTTAGCTAACGTACAGGTGCGTAGCGTAGCCTTGAGCACGGGATGGTCGTCTGTCTGACAAAACGGCGGGAAAGGCACTATCGCGGTTTGACGCTGCACAGCAGTATCCGGAGGGTAAACCCAGTTACAGAAGGGATAGCATATATAATCAGGAATCCTGTTGATGAATAAATCATGCGCAGGAAGCTCAACCTAAAAAATGGTTTTACGGAAAGGAGTTACACGAATGAAACTTAAACAGCTGGGGCAATTTCTTATTAAAAACAAATGTATCAGTTATGTATTGGCTGGTGTGGCATACCTGCTCATCCCGCTGGCAGTGTTCGCCAGCGAGGCGGATCTGGCGATACCTGACCTGCACAAGGGTGCTCCCTATACGCTGCTGGGCGGCATAAAGCCATGGGATCTGCTATTCTATGGTGCGTGCGTTATCGCCGGTACCCTGGGTATCAGTTTGTATCTGCGCTCCCAGATCAAAAAAATACGGGCCCATGACTCGATGCTCAAGGTCGCTGAAATCATCTTTCAGACCTGCCGCACCTATCTGATTCAGCAGGGCAAATTCCTTATCTATCTGTTTCTGTTCATCGCCGTTGCCATGTCCTTCTATTTTCTGGCCTTGAAGGGCGAGACGGTTGGCACGCTGCTGCTGGTCCTGTTCTTCTCGGTGGTCGGCATAGCCGGCTCCTACTGTGTGGCCTGGTACGGCATTCGCGTAAATACCTATGCCAACTCCCGTACCGCCTTTGCGTCACTGGCGGGGAATCCCTGGGACGTGGTGAATATACCTCTTCGCGCCGGCATGAGCGTCGGGCTGTTCCTCATCTCCCTTGAGCTTATCATGATGGTTATCATTCTGCTCTGGGTGCCCCGTGACATCGTCGGCTACTGCTTCCTGGGTTTTGCCATTGGTGAGTCACTGGCCGCATCAGCACTGCGTATCGCCGGCGGCATCTTCACTAAGATTGCCGATATCGGATCAGACCTTATGAAGATCGTCTTCAAGGTCAAGGAAGATGACCCCCGCAACCCCGGAGTTATTGCCGACTGTACCGGCGACAACGCGGGCGACAGCGTCGGCCCCACGGCAGACGGTTTTGAAACCTACGGCGTTACCGGTGTGGCGCTGATCACGTTCATCACGCTGGCCATTATGAGCCCTGACAGCGCGGTGAAAGAAGCCATCCAGGGAAAACTGATCGTGTGGATTTTTGCCATGCGCTTCCTCATGGACTTCTGCTCCGGGATTTCCTATTTTGTCAATCAGGCAATTTCTTCCGCCAAGTATAAAGGCAAAAAAGAGTTTGACTTTGAAGAGCCGCTCATGCGGCTGATCTGGATCGCCGCCACCCTCTGCATCAGCACCTCGTTTATCATGAGCTACCTCTTGATCAGCGACCTTAAGGTTATAAAAGACGGCGTGCTTACCGCGATGCCCAATGTCTGGTGGCAGCTCGCCATGATCATCGGCTGCGGAACCCTTGCTGCGGTGCTCATCCCCGAGTTCACCAAGATATTCACCAGTTCCAAATCCAAGCACGTACGCGAGATTGTGACCGCATCCCGCGAGGGCGGTGCATCGCTTACCATCCTGTCCGGTATCGTGGCCGGCAACTTCAGCGCCTTCTGGATTGGCATGCTGATCGCCGGTCTCATGAGCATCGCGTATTTCATCAGCCTTCTTATACCGGTCGAGGTCATCCATTATCCGTCGATTTTCGCCTTTGGTCTGGTCGCCTACGGATTCCTCTGTATGGGTCCGGTCACCATCGCGGTGGACAGCTACGGTCCGGTTACCGACAATGCCCAGTCCATATTCGAGCTGGCGCAGATCGAATCGATTCCCGGCATCAGGGCAGAGATCAAGAGGGATTTCGGCTTCGATCCCGATTTCGAAATGGGCAAATTCTACCTCGAATCCAATGACGGCGCCGGCAACACCTTCAAAGCCACGGCCAAGCCGGTTCTCATCGGCACCGCGGTGGTCGGCGCAACGACGCTGATTTTCTCGATCATCCTGCTGCTCCAGAGCAAAAACATGCTTCAGGTGCAGCTGACCGACGCGCCGATCATTCTCGGCCTGCTGTGCGGCGGCGCGATTGTCTACTGGTTCTGCGGCGCCTCCATGCAGGCGGTTACCACCGGCGCGTACCGTGCGGTCGAGTTCATTAAAAAGAACATGAACCTGGATAAAAAGGAAGCTGATATCGAGGATTCCAAGACGGTTGTAAAGATCTGCACCCAGTATGCACAGACCGGCATGTGGAACATCTTCATCGCGCTCATTTCCATTACGCTGGCCTTCGCTCTGCTCAATCCGAACTTCTTCGTGGCCTATCTGATCTCCATCGCCTGCTTCGGCCTGTTCCAGGCCATCTACATGGCCAATGCCGGCGGCTCCTGGGACAATGCGAAGAAGGTTGTTGAGGTGGACCTGAAGGATAAGGGGACTGAGCTGCATGCCGCGACCATCATCGGCGACACCGTGGGTGATCCCTTCAAGGACACGTCATCCGTATCCCTGAACCCCATCATCAAGTTCTCGACTCTGTTCGGCCTGCTGGCAACAGAAATCGCCATTGAAATGGCGGTACACGCCAGGGAGACACATTCCATGAACTATGCGCCGTTTTTTTCAATTCCATTGTTTATCGTCGGGCTTATCTTTGTATGGCGTTCGTTCTACAGCATGAGAATACCGGAGGTATAAGCAGATCGATAGATTCAATAGAGGCATTACATAGCAAGAGCCCTCGCCCCGAGAAGGGGTGAGGGCCTTTTTATTTGTTAAAGGGCTGGGCGTACTGGCAGCTCAAACCGGAAGCTGAAGGAGCATGAGACGTAGGCTGAAAGTGACAGTCTGAGAATAAAAAAAAGGACGGCATAGTATTTTTACCGTCCCTTTTTGCTAATGATAATTCCCCCGGACTTCCGCTTCCGGACAATTACCTGGCTGCTGCTAATGCATTTTTTATCCGGGTCAGAAGCTCGCCAATCTGTTTCTCCCGCTGTTTAAGAAAATCCTTATAGTCATGGTTACTGCAATGGTGAATCTCAACGCGCGTTCCACCCTCTGCCTTGGAAAGCAACATATCCATTAAATGTAAATCATCTTTTGAAAAGTCTACATTCATATTGCCCTCCTTTCCTTATGGTTAGTATCTATTTAAATTATAAGACCAATTTAAAGAAAAGCAAATGGTATTGTATGTTTTTTTTCGCCAGGATAGTTACGCAAGGAGGTAATTAAGCGGCTCAAATGTTTTTTATGAATAGAGAAAAAATATGATGCAGAAAAGAGAAAAAAGGCAGAGAAAATACATAACGCCGTTACCTATTGCCTGCCGGTAGGCATCCGGGTTATAATTTTTGGCAGTAGCGCTGTTAGAAAAAACAACAGCGCTGAAAATACGAAAAGGATTTCTGCTCAAGGCTACTATCACAGCCACTAATCTGGCAACAAACCTCTGTAGCGCTGCCCTTACACCGACAAAACTGTCGCAGAATTGTATAAAGTACAAAGCTCCCCTGCGGTAGAACCAATCTGTGTCAAGGCTTATGGTGCGCTCTCCATAAAGGGTATTCACAAAAAGAGAATACCCCACGCCGGCAAATACAAGAAGCTGCAGCATCATGGAAACTGAATACACCGTATAAGGGCTGAATGGTGCCTTGTAAGGCAAAAGATCGTAAAGCATCCGGGGATAAATCCCAAGAAAAATGCAGAGGAATGCGGTAATGCCCATTGCAACAAGCATATTAAGGGGCGGTTCTTTCACCTCGTCCAGCTCTATGGTATCATCTACCGGTGCTTTACCAAACCATATCCCATAGGGAAGCTTAAGGACTAAAGAC